>CAUUFL010000096.1:0-2535 GCA_963544545.1 uncultured Acholeplasmataceae bacterium | reverse complement strand
CGTCCGCCAAGGTAAGTTTATTTCTTTTAAAAAAGGCAACAAATATTTATTTTTCTTCTTTAGGTTAGATGCAAACACATTCAATAGCAACAAATTAAGCAAAATTAGTTTAAGCGATGATGCATTCGATCCTGAAAATAATAAAATAAAGGCAAACTATGAAAAATATATAGCGACTTTTTCGCTACTGTCAGATATCAACGAAAAACAAATTGATTTTGATAAAGCAATCTTAAAAAGATTTAAGAGAGATGATAAGGAATTTTTACTTGTTGCATATGGAGATATTTTCAAAATTGTACAACTAGAAAACAGTTCTTCAAATAAATACTTTAAAAATTTTTTAAAACTAGTTGAGCTGACTTACTTAGAAGAAATTGACTTATTTAAAAAAGACAAAATTGACTTTACTTTAACACAGATTAAAAAAGCCTTTGGAGAATTTAGTACTGATTTTGAAATTGATGAGTTAGAAGTTTTAAATCAAATATCTAAATTAAAAACACACAATGAGACAATATCCCTAAATTTCTATACTAAAAATAACCATGTAAAAACAATTTTAAAAACTTTAAAATTAAAGTTTAGATCAGCTAAAGAAATTGAGAAACTAGACCTAACATTCAAAACAAACAATAATTACTTTATTACAGACAACGAAAAGACAGCATCACTTTCTACAGAAGCGCTTAAAAATAAAACTTTTTCAGACTCAATAACCACCTTAAGCAGTTTTGATACAACGCTATATACTGGTTTTGAAACAGATATAAATGAAGTTATCACAACCATTAAAGAACAACTTAAGAATGCTTTAAATAAAAAGGAATACGAAATTTACAGTACAGATGACAAAAATGGTAACTTTTTATTTTCAATTCAAAAACTTGACACTGAAGAAGTCAGAGTTTTTAGGGTAAAAATTAGAAGAATAAGCCGTGATGCTGATTTTTATGAATTAAACAAACTATTTATGTTTAATTACTATGAAACTGAACACAATATACACGAAATACTAAATTACTTTAACTCAAAAACCGATATTTTTAAAAATCTAAACTTAGAAATTCAAAATTCTACTCAACTAAACGAAGAAATCAACAAGTTAAAAGCAAATCCATATGTTTATAGAAAGTTAAAATTAGTGCTAAAAGATAAGTATTCAAATGTATATTCTGTTTACTTTTTCGGAGAAATTAGATACGGCAGTTCAGTACCTTTAAAAGTTTTAAATAGTTTTTTAGATGTAAAATACACTAGATTCTTTTTGTCTTCAAACTTAGCTTTTGCAAATGTTGTGGCAGACTTGTTTAGTTGGTATGACTTGAAAACAGCTAATCAATATCTAAGACAATGGTTCGACAAGGAAAGTGAAAACTTTGTGCTAAGTGAAATAAACAAAACTTTTAAAGTCACTTATAACTTTTTTAAAAAAGACTACTTTGCTATGCAAGCTAATTTAAACACTTATATGCTTTATTTAAATAAAGATTCGGATTACACTAAGCAAGAACTACAGGCTATTTTCATAAATATTTTTGGTAAAAACATTGCCAAAATTGAGAAAAATCAAGACAATTGTTATTTTATTTATTTGAATAATTTTCGCGAGAAACAAATAGTTTACTTGAAACATTCTACTAAGATAAGTAAATACAGAGTAAGTAAAGAAATGACAAAAGAGCGAATTTCTGAACTCTTCAGGTCAGTTTCTGATTCCAATAATAACTCACAAAAGGCTTTTGAAACTCTTCAAAACATGTTAAAAAATATTCCTGAACTTAAAATAACTAAGCAAAATACCGAAAATTCTTCAATTATTTTAAAAATTTATTCTACTTTAAATAAAGAAATTTATAAAACTTTTACGGTAGTTTAATTTCAAAAAAACATGGTTTTTTCGTTTTTGGTATTGAATTTAAAAACTTTTTTGTTATACTAACATAGATATGAAAAACGAGAAAAAAAGCAAAAAAACTGAATTAAAGATATATACGACTCCGTCTTGCTCATCTTGCCGAAAAGCCAAAAAATGGCTAGATAGTTTCGGAATTAAATACGATGAGGTCAATATTTTGGCAGGAGAAGTACAAATGTCTGACCTAGATTTAATGCTTAGTTTAGCAGACGATGGCTTTGACTCAATTATTTCAACTCGCTCAAAAACTGCTAGAAATGATTTTTTTGATGTAGACTCATTTACTACTCACGAACTTAAACGTTGGATTTTGGCTAACCCTGCAATTTTAAAACGCCCAATTATTATTGAAAACGAAAAAATGCAAGTCGGCTACAACGATGAAGAAATAAGAATTTTTATTCCTAAAGATATTCGTGCAAAAATTATGGAAAGTCCTGATTTTGAATGCGATGACTACATAAAAGAAATCAGCATTAAAGAAGTTCCTGAAATGAAAACTCAAGAAATTCCTACTATTAAACTAGAAGTCGCTGACTTTAGCGAAGTTTCAATTTAAGTTTAATAAAGAATTCCCAATCTCAGACACTATAAAAATAGGCAAAATACACACTTTT
>CAUUFL010000095.1:0-2547 GCA_963544545.1 uncultured Acholeplasmataceae bacterium | reverse complement strand
AAAAAGTGTGTATTTTGCCTATTTTTATAGTGTCTGAGATTGGGAATTCTTTAATGTATACGTCTACTACTCCTTTATTTCTTTATTTCTAGTCGGGCTTTGTTTCTTGATTTTAGGTACGACCAGAAGTACTTTACTTAAAATAACTGGGGTTAGCACTGCAATTGTTATTAGCGTGGTTGTGATTTTAAGTTTATACTTTGACTTTAAAATGCCAACTCCAAAAGGTGTGGAAAGCCAATACGAAAACTCAGAGTTCTCAGGCTTTTTTATCCAAAGCATCTACACAAAACCTTTTACTCATAAAGCAATTGAACAAATTCTAACTGCCTTTAAGCTTCAAAACTTTGCGCATTTTAAATGGTTAGCACTTGCTCCTTGTGTTTTGACACTTCTTGCTAGGTTCCACGCAGCGGGTTCAGATAAGAAATATTTGGCGTTTTTAAGACTAGGCTTAGATGTTTTGACGCTAAGTTTTGTGTTTATCACGCTAAACCTGTTTTTACTACACAGACTAACAATAGATTCGCTACAACACGCTTTGGTATACACTTCACTCGGTCTGTCAGCGTTTGGTTTTGGCTTTTTGCTAGCTGGCACTATTATTGCTTTTTTCCACATTAAAAAGTACTAATTTTAGTTTTACTATTAACTTAAAAGCGATAGTTGAAAAAATAGGGTTATTTTTATATAATTCTATTTGTTGGTGCAGTAGCTCAGCTGGATAGAGCAATAGCCTTCTAAGCTATCGGTCGGGGGTTCGAATCCCTTCTGCATCGCCATTTGACTTTAAAAACTCTGGTTGAACCAGAGTTTTTTTATTTTTGCCAAGTTAAAAACCCATTTAGACCAAGTTGGTTTAAATGGGTTTAGGTTTTTTAAAGTCTTAGGCTAAAGCCTTAATTCTAAATCTACCTTTAAAAGAAGAGATGTGTTTAAAGGTAATAAAGGCTTTCGGGTCAATTTTAAATATTAAGTCAATTAGTTTTTGTTCTTCAAACTGATAAAAAACAGTTAGCAGGACTGACTTGTCTTGGAAACTGTATCCTCCCTTGGCGTCAATTAAAGTAACTCCATGTTTAAGTTCTTTTATCAAAGTTTGTGCAAGTTCTGTTTCTTTAGTTGTGACAATCAAGGCCTCAATTAAGTTATAGGAATTGTGGATTTTGTCCATCACAACCATTGAAATTAGCAGTCTAATTGAAGTAAAGATAAAAACGTAAAGAGCGTATAGAATTTGAGGTTTGTCTTTAAGTTGACCAATTCCTTTCAGGATTTTGCCATCAGGCCCTCCGATGTTTTCAACGAAACTTTTAATTACCGAATTAGAAGGGTCTGCAAACATAGCAAAAAAACAACCTAGTGAAATAATCGTTAAGTTCATAATGGTTGAAATTTTTCCAACCGACATTTTGCCCTTATTTAAAGCCAGAACTTGTCCGATTATGTCAAGTCCACCTGTTGAACCACCATATTTCAGAGTTCCGCCAGTTCCAACGCCAATAAAAATCCCACCTGCTATCGCTAAAATCAAAGGTGAAGTGGTCTTAAGCAAATCAATTTGCAAGAACTTAACGCAAGTTGCTTGCAACACAATTGATACAGTTGAATAAAACGCAAAAGTTTTTGAAACCTTAAACCAGCCAAGCAATAGGATTGGAATATTTGCAACTATGATAAAGAGCGAAAGCACAGTTTTGGCGTTTTCTTGGTTTAAATTAACTTTGGCAACGTGATGCAAAAAGTCAACAATTAACTGTCCAATTCCAGGCACCCCGCCTGTATACATACGAACGTATGAAGCCTCTAGAAACCAGGCCAGACCAATTCCGTAGATAAAAGTGAAAAACACCGCCATAAAAAGACGATTGCCTTCAGGTAAAACTTTGTTTTTGATAAACTCGCGTCTCTTGGCTTGTTTTTCAGTATAAGGAATTTCAACTGGATTTAGGGTTCTGTAAAAGGTAAGTTTTTTAGATTTGTTAAGCTGAGTTTGCTTGTTTGTGTGTTCTATGTAGACAGGGGCTTTTTCTTTAGTTTTCATAAAACTACTCAAGGTCTTTTTTGTCTAGTCTGACAAAAAGAATTTCTGGTTTTTTAAAGACAATTTCTTTAAAAGGAGTCTTTACAAGTACTGATTCAAGTGAATCTTCACTGATTTCCAACATCGCTTGAATTTTTTTAGCGGTTTCAGGAATAAACGGCAGCAAGGTGATTGAAAGTACACGAATGACTTTAAAAAGTGTGGTTAGTACAGCCATTAATTTGCTGTGTTCTTGGTTTTTAAATAAGTTCCAAGGCTCTTCAAGGTCAATAAACTTATTAGCCAAGCGCGCTAGTTCTAAGATAGTTTTAGCAGCCTCTGCGACTTTGTATTCTTGAAATAAATCAGTTAATTTACCAGGCAGACTTTCTATGTAGGTATCAATTTCTGTAAAGTTATTATCAAAACTTGTGTAGTTTGGTCTGAACTTAGAGTCAAAATATTTAGCCAACATTCCAAATGTTCGGTTAACTAAATTACCAAGAGTATTGACTAACTCTGTG
>CAUUFL010000094.1:0-2559 GCA_963544545.1 uncultured Acholeplasmataceae bacterium | reverse complement strand
GGATATTGGCACTGCCAAAATAACTGATGCTGAAATGCAAGGAGTTGAGCATTTTTTGCTTTCGTTTAAAGACTACCAACCTAACTCTAAATACTCAGTATTTGGGTTCCAGCAAGCAGTTAGAGCGTTAATTGAAAAATCAAATGAACCTTTTATCATAGTTGGTGGCTCTGGCTACTATTTAAAGTCAGCCTTATACTCACTTAACTTTCAAGATTCAAAAGACTTTAAAAATTCAGATATTTCAATATTTGATAAAATTGCCTATCTTAAAGCAAAAGGTATTTTAATTGATTTTAAAAATACCCGTAAAGTAGAAAACTACTTTCAAACTAATTCTTTAGATTTTGCTAATTTAAAGCAAAGCACGCCAATTTACGATATGCTCGTTATTGAAACTGAACTGCCTAGAGAAAAACAAGCTGAAGTTTTCAAGGCTCGAATAGAAACGCAGTTTCAATGTGGCCTTTTGGATGAAGTTAGGAAACTGAAATTAATCGGTTTAAAAGAATGCGATATTCTTGGATACCGCGAAGTTTTGATGTATTTAGATGGTTTGGCTTCACTTACAGAAACTAAGCAAAGCATTTTAAAACACACCTTAGACCTTGCTAAAAAACAAAAAACTTGGTTCAAAAACCAAACACAACCAGATCTGGTTTTAGATTGCTTTGATGAGAATAAATTAACTAAAGCCAAAAAAGCAGTTAGTGAGTTTTTAGCAAAATGACAAAAATCATATTTGGACCGACTTTAGTCGGCAAAACTACACTCTATAACCTACTTACTAATTTAAATCAATTTAAAGTTTTTGACCTTGATTTAGAAATTGAAAAACAAGTAAAAAAGACTTGTCGTGATTTTATTTTAAGTGAAGGTGAGGCTAGGTTTAGAGCACTTGAATTAAAAGTATTAAGTGATTTAGTGACACAAAAACCTAACTTTATTTTTCTAGGCGGTGGTTTTATTTCAAATAAAGTAAATCGTGATTTTATTTCAAAACTACTAGCCAGTGATTTTTTACTTGTTTACTTGAAGTTAAGTTACCATGAATTTTTGGTCAGACAAAATAAAAATACAAACCAAAGCACGCGTCCTTTGCTCAACTCAAGTAAATCATTTTTTTTAAAAAGAACCTTGGTTGGGAAAAAAATAAAATGTACAACTGTTGACACTAAAAATTTATCGCCTAAAGAAGTTTTGACAAAAATTTTAAACATTAAAAGGATATTTAAAGGAGTTTAAGTATGAAAAAAGTATTAGTACTAAATGGACCTAACCTTGATATGCTTGGTCAAAGAGACACAGAAAATTATGGTGACTTCACTTTGAGTCAGTTAAATAACGAAATTAAAACTAGATACATGAAGCATTTAAAACTACATTTCTTTCAGTCTAATTCGGAGAGCAAAATCATAGATGCCTTGCATCTTGCTATTACTCGTTTTGACTATGTAGTTTTTAATCCTGCTGCTTTTACCCACTACTCAATTGCGGTTAGAGATGCTGCTGAAATCATTAAAACAAAACTAGTTATAGTTCATTTATCTGATATCAATATGCGTGAAGACTTTCGTAAAATTGACTTATTTAAAAGCCTTGCCCTTGCTCAATTTCAAGGTAAAAAACAACAATCTTACTTTGATGCTTTGAACTATATTTTAGAAAAATAGCTATGCTTTTTGAACAAAAAAACCTTTCATTTTAGTTCAAAATAACTAATCATTTAAGTTTCGCGATTTCTAAGTTTTAAAAATAATTCGCTAAAAAAAGGCTAAAACACACGGTGTTTAGCCTTTTTTATTTTGCCTTAAGTAAGCAATAATAGAATTACTTAAAAATTCATAAAATCTAATTTATTGGCTTAACAAGAGCATTAAAATGAAAAAATCAATAATTTTCGCTTTTTAAATTTTTATTAAAAAAACGGCGAATATTATATATCATTTATTATTATTTATATGTAATAAACTATAAAAATATATCACTAAAACTAACAAACGTATACGACTAAACGCACTTGTTAAGACGTTTTTTTTTTTTGGTTTTAATTATCAATTTTAATTATTTTCTTTATTCTATAATTTTTACAAGTGATTTTTCGCAAGTATAAAAAAGCCCATTGGCTTACATACGAAAGGACATTTATGAACAACACAACTAACCGAAAAAAATCAATATATTTAAAAACAGCAATCGGCTTGCTTATAACTGCTGTAATTGCCGTATTTTTAATTTTGCTTTTTATCCGCCCAACTGTTTATCTTTCAAAACAAAGTAGCTTTCCGAAAAGCGAAGCCGTGACTTACGAGAATGGTAAGATCAGATTTATCGTGCCAGAAAGCGCAGACATCATCAACCACACGCAAATCCCTATCAAGATGAATTGGTTTACAACCAACCGTCTAGGTTCGGTTGTCAGTGTTCAACCAAAGAAAGGAAAAGCACTGGCTCTAGATTTCACCAACCTAAAACATGACGAGGTGATTTTTGAGGTAACTGTAAAAAACCTTTTTGGAATTAAAACTAAATACGACGTTATTATTGACTACTCAAATT
>CAUUFL010000093.1:0-2563 GCA_963544545.1 uncultured Acholeplasmataceae bacterium | reverse complement strand
AACGTGGGAATTCTGTACCAAGCCACCACCACTGATGGCGAATATCATGAAAATAAGGCATCTGATGTTCAGATTCTACAAAAGGACTTAAGTCAACTCTGCGATAATACTTACCATTTCCAGTGTAATTACCTAATATTGCTTTAGCATAATCAGTAGATTCTTTTTTAAGGTCAGTATTTTTGCCTTTGTCTAATGCCGGTTTTACAGAAAACTCCCCATCATCGTAAGTAGGCATGTGAACTTCGCTGCCTAGAACTTTTCCGATATCGTTAACCAATGCTTTAAAAATAGAATACTCTGGTTTTGAGTTATTTTGATATCCAATGTAAAAAATGTTGAATGGAGAAAAATCTAAGATTTTTTCGGTAAACCAAGTGTTTTGCTCAGGAATTTTAAAAAACCAAACAGTTTCAAGTTGAAAATACTTACCATTGTATTTTTCGTATTTAACACCATTTGCGTCTTGCCAGTAACTGCGAGTAAACTCCATGATGTAGTCTTTGCCTTTTGAGTTAAACTTAAGTTTATGAGTTATGTCTTCAATTTTGTGAATTCCGACAGGATGTTCTACTTTTGTTTGCGGATATTTGCCGAGTTTGTTTGCAGGTTTACCAAAATATACAGTAACCTTGTGCTCTTTTACAACAACAAAATTTTCAACATCTGCTTTAGGCATTTCTTTACCATCAAGATGTATTTCTCTAATTATTAAACCCAGATCATTTATGAAGTGGTAGTCAATTTTGCCAATTACACCGCCATGTCTGATGATTTTACCTGACAAAGTTGTTCCATAGTTTCTGGCCTCAAAAGTCACATTATAATGTTTCCTAAGAATAGTTACAGTTACCTTGTTTTGTGTTTTATCTGCGTTAACCGTAAGTTTTTCAACACTATATGCAGGTTCTTGATAAACTGTGGTATCTGGATTTTGATAACTAACTGTGTGAGTTGATGTTATTTTTCCGGTTTTCTTTTCTTCGGTTTCTAAAAAAGTTGCGTCTGGTTGTTCTTTTCGGATAGTGTAAGTGATTTCTCTGTCTTGATAGTCAGTTACTGCGTAGATTGACTGAACGTCGCCAGTTGCAATAAACTTAGTTTGAATTGCTCCGTTTTGTGCATTACTCCAACCTAAAAAATTGTGAGTATCTTTAACTACGTAATTTGGCAAGCCAATTAGTCTTGTTCTCTTGACTAGCGCTGATGTTGGAGAAATTGATTGAATACCAGAATCTGCAACAAAATTTACTCTAGTAGTTTTTAGTCTATAGTATCTATAAACTTTAGTGTCAGTAGAACCCGGAACTAAATCTGCGACTAACTTATCTTGTTTTGTTTCGTCAATTTCATAAAGATCTTTATCTGCACCTGAGTAAGGAGTATATACTGCTTTATCCTTAACTAACTGATTAGTTTTATTTTCAATAATTTCGTCGTATTGACCATCTAAAGTACTAGATTCGCCTTGCTTTTCAAGGTAGTGTATAACTTGATAATCTGCACGCTCTTCTGGTGCTAATACAGCAAAAACTTCTTTAGTTTGACGAGTTATTAAGATATTTTTAACAGAGCCACCTTCTTTGTCTGTCCAACCTAAAAACTTGTATTCATATTTGACGTTTGTGTTTGGTGTGAAGTTAAAAACTTCTCCTACTTTGGCATTTTGAACTGGCCAAGCAGGCGAATCAGTTTTTCCAAGGTCTGAGCTTTGTACTCGCGGAGTTATAGAAACAAAAACATCTTTTTCTTTAAAAACAGGTTTGATAGTAATATTTGCGTTGTAATCAGTATTTGGATTAAACTCATTGCCAGATTCATCAACAATCAGCTTTTCTAGCACAAAGTCTTTAGTTGCAGTACTTAATTTCTTGATACTTAGTAGTTTTTCGTAAATATCTTGGCTTAAATTATTGGTATATTTAAGCGTAATTGTTTGTTTTAAAATAGGGGAGATTGTATTTTGGTCTAGGCCATCTTCAGTTAGGTTAAAACTAATAGTGTAGGTTCTTGCTTTAAAGTATAGTTTAATTGTTTGCTTTACGCTGTTGGCTTCAACATGTAAACTTGAAACTGATTTTGTTTGGTCAAAACTAATTTTATGAAAAGGATGTGGATGACTTAAAAGAAAATCAGCAATTGTGGCTTTAATATCTTGGTCATTTGCTGAAACCAAAGTGCCAATTTTCTTTTGATTTGGCAATTCAATTTCGTTTTCTGAATCAACTGAATTTTTTAAACCTTCATAAACTAAGTTTAAATAAACCTTTTTAGTGATGTCAGTTTCTTTCCACTTAGCAGCCAAGTTAATATCTGCTTCAACTAAGTTATCTTGAGTAAAGTCAACTAGTTGGCCGGTTGCTTGATTCAACCAACCTTGGAAAGTGTATTTCTTTACACCAGTTGGATCTGTTTTGGTAGGTTTTGAAATATCTTTTAAGCTTTGTCCAAACTTGTAATTTACTTCTTTTTTAGTTTGTCCATCTAACATACCACCATTAAAGTCAAAAGTAACTTTGTAGGTCTTTCTTTTAAAATATAGATTAAAAACAGTAGAGCAATC
>CAUUFL010000092.1:0-2614 GCA_963544545.1 uncultured Acholeplasmataceae bacterium | reverse complement strand
ATGAATAAAATATTCAATTTCAAAAACGCGTTTTCGTTCATTTAGTTCTTTATTTTTATGATTTTGAAAATATCTAACCACTCTAAAAGCAATTTCTGGGTGGTCAATAAAAGGGTTGCGGTTCCCTTGAATTTTTTCTATTCTGTTATTTCTGTTAATTTCAAACTGGTCAACTGGGTCTTTTTGCAGCAAGTAAGCAAAGTCATCGACATTTCCAATATAGGCACCTTCTGGTACATAGGTCATCCTAAAAGGTTCTTTGACCGCAAAATTTAGCTCAGTGTAGTGAATTATCATGTAAAGCAAAATACGAATGGCGTCCCCTCCATGTTTATAACTTGGGAAGTATTTGCGAGAGCCTGCTAATTGTGCCTCGGCGTGATCGTCAAAATACTGACCATTTTCATTTTTTGCAACATAGTAGAAATTATTTCTGGCTGAGTTTACATTAGAATTGCAAACTCTTAAGTTATGTAAATCAGCAGCTAAATTGCGTTCAGCGCCTTTTACTCTTGGAACACCAAGTCTAGAGTTTACCCAAACGTGTTCACGGTTCCAAGGTTTGCCACCAGTCCATTTTGGCGCAAACTCTTCTCCGTTATACATACCCCAAAGTTTTCCGTTATCTAGTTTATCTGTTTTTGTCAAAAGTTGTCTCACTTCATTGTAAGAAGTCCAATTGGTGTGTTTTTGACGTGTGACTTTTCTAAGTGACTTAATTAACTCCTCGTCATTTTTAGTCTGAAAATCTACACCTTGATAATAGGTTTTATCAAGTTCATGTTCTTTGTATTCGTTGCTTGGATTTGGTGTAGGCTGTGGGGTTGGAGTTGGATTTGGCGTAGGTTGTGGTGTATTTTTGCACGAAATTAAAAAAACAACTGAAAAAAGCATCAGTGAAACTAAAATAGTTTTTTTAAATATATTTGTAAATTGCATATTTTCTCCTTTTATTTATTTCAAAATAGCAAAATTAAGGGATTAAAAACTTTGGTTGAATTTGCTTAAATACAATACTATTATACCTTGAATTTTTACTTTTGTTTTTTTATAATGAAAATATATAGAAAGGAGTTTAAAAAATGACAGACAAAAGTAGCAAATCAAGAATTATTGCTTTTCTTCTATGTTTCTTCTTTGGTTTACTTGGAGTTCACAGATTTTATGTTGGCAAAATCGGAACAGGTATTCTTTGGCTTTTAACAGGTGGCTTATTTGGAATTGGCGCCCTGATTGATTTGATTTTAATCATCTTTGGCGGCTTTAGAGACGAAGACGGCCGTATTGTTTAAAGGCTAAAAGCAATAATTTTATATTTTTTAAAAGCAACGCAAGTTGCTTTTTTTATTCTTGGAAGGTATATTGATAGATTTGTGAAAAAACAGGTTTTTGCTCAATACTTTCACTTAACTTACCACTTGAGTAACTTAAGGTTTTAAACTCTTTTGTGGCCTCTATTTTTAACTTCAATATACCTTTTTTTGCAGGCATTGCGGTAATTTTAAGTAAGTAGGCAGAGTCGGTAAGTAAATCAATTTCAGTACTTTCATTTAAAGTCAGACTTAATTTAGAAAAAATCTCGCTTGCCTTAAATTGGTTTAAGTTAATTTTAGTAATTACTTCAAACTTCTTTAAACCCTTTTTATCTAATCTAGGATTAAACTCAGCAATCCCTGTTGATTTAAGTTCGTATTTATCATTATTTGCATTAAGAGTTAAAACAATAGTTGTCTCAAAACGCAAGTTTTTAAAGTATCCTTCTAAATACACTTCAACTGATTTTGTTTGTTCGTGTGCTGAAAAGTAAGAAATTGTGTAGGTAAATTTTGAGGCACTGGGTTGTGTTTTTAAGGCTTTGCTGTATTTAAAGATATCTGAGCCGTACTCGGTGGTAATTTGATTTACTTTTAAAAGCTCTACTTTAATTGTCTCTGCATCTAAGTTTTTAAAGTCAGTGAAAGTTTTTACTTTTTTAAAAGACAGTTCTTGCCCTTGCTTTAAGTAGTAGGTAACTGACACTGAGTTCGTTAAGAAGTTTTTGTTTAAGTCTAAAACTAAGTTAGAATGGTGTTTTTCATCTACATTAAGTAGTTTAAAGTCAGACTCAGTTAAATCAAATAGGTAGATACTTTTGTTTTCTTTACTTAAAATTAAGTCAGCGTCTTGAAAAGTCTTAGTTAAACTCTCTTCACTGTCTTCCGGCTCAATTGCGGGTTGCGAGGCTTTTTTAAAACCAGTTAATTTAAGGATGTGTACGCTAGAAAGTAGGTTTTTGTGTGCTAACTTGTAAGTTATGATAATTTCTTCATTGTGGTCTTCAAACTTGGGTTTAATTAGTGTAAAGTCAGAATCCTTCCAACCATAGGTTTCTTTAAAACTATAAATAAAGTCATCTGGGTCAACTTCGTCAATCGGTTTGCCTAAAAACTTATCTAGGTTTTTTACAAACATAGATTTTGCCACAATATTTAGCATCCCACGGTCCAAAATTTTTGGTTTTTTAGGCTCAGGACTAGGAGTTGGCTTTGGAGTAGGGTTAGGCGGAATTACTTCATTTTGGCCGTTGTCTGGAATTGGAGTAGGTTTTGCTTTCGGTTTGCATGAAAAAAACATG
>CAUUFL010000091.1:0-2628 GCA_963544545.1 uncultured Acholeplasmataceae bacterium | reverse complement strand
CAGAAAACCCATTTAAGTTTCTTTCAATCACCGTTGTGGCTTCAACTCCAATGCAAGAATCAACTACCCCACACATTCCAGTGTCAGTTTGATAAAGTGTGCCTTTAGGAAGAACTCTTTCATCAGCCGTAGGCACGTGCGTGTGCGTACCACAAATTCCAGAAACTCTGCCGTCAAAGTGCAAAGCAAACGCTAGTTTTTCAGAAGTAGCTTCACCATGGAAATCAACAAAAACATAATCTGCTTCGTTTTTTGCCAATATATCTTCAACTGCTTTAATTGGATTGTCTAAAGAAATATTTATAAAAACTCTGCCCATTACATTAATAATAAGCAATTTTTTGTCGTTGAACTTAACTAGTTTATAGCCAACTCCAGGCACATCTCCGTAATTGCAAGGTCTAATAATTTGTGCGTTTTGGTCATTTAAAATAGGAAAAATTTCGCGCTTATCAAAAGCGTGGTTACCCAAAGTTACAAAATTAATACCTGCTTTCATGTAGGCTTTATAGTGCTCTGGCGAGATGCCAAGTCCGTGTGTGGTGTTTTCACCATTTACCACAATAAAGTTAGGTTTATAGGTTTGCTTGATTTCGGGTAGTTTTGAAAATAAAAATCTACGACCTTCTTTGCCAAAAACATCGCCAATAAATAGTAATTTCATCTATATATTTATTCCTCGTTTCTATACAATAATTATAAGGGGTTTAGTGTTGATTTCACTAAACCTAAATAAAAATAGGTTTGAATAAATAACTCAAACCTATTTAAAAGATTTATTAAAATATTAAGTTAATGCTTATTTAGCAAAATCAGTAACTCTGGTTTCACGAATTAAAGTAATTTTAACAGTACCAGGATATTGCATTTCATTTTCAATGCGTTCTTTGATGTTTCTAGCAATTAGCGCCATTTCTTTGTCAAACACTTGATCTGGCTTAACCATGACCCTGATTTCTCTACCTGCTTGAATAGCGTAGGCTTTTTTCACGCCTTCAAAAGAGTTAGCAATTTCTTCAAGTTGAGTTAAACGTTTAATGTAGTTTTCAGAAGACTCGTTTCTAGCGCCTGGACGAGATGCAGAAATTGCGTCGGCCGCGGCTACTAATACAGCGATTACTGATTTTGCTTCGCGGTCTCCGTGGTGTGAAGAAATTGCGTCTATAACTTCTGGGACTTCTTTGTAGCGCTGTGCTAGTTTAACGCCAATTTCTACGTGTGAACCTTCCAACTCATGATCGATTGCTTTACCGATGTCGTGTAGCAAACCAGCTCTACGGGCAATATATTCGTTTTCGCCAAGTTCAGCGGCTAACTTACCTGCTAAAAACCCAACTTCCATACTGTGCTTAAGGACGTTTTGACCAAAACTTGTACGGAAAGCCATACGCCCAACAATACGAATTAAGTCTAGGTTCATCTTACCAATTTCCATTTGGAAAACAGCATCTTCTCCGGCCTGAAACACATAATCGTCAACTTCTTTTTGAGCCTTTTCAACTAACTCTTCAATTCGCTGCGGATGAATTCGCCCATCTTGAATTAAAGCAGTTAGCGCTCTTTTGGCAACTTCACGTCTGATCGGATCAAACCCAGATAAGACAACAGCATTTGGAGTGTCGTCAATTACCACGTCAACTCCAGTCAAGGCTTCAAACGCGCGAATGTTTCTACCTTCTTTTCCAATAATTCTTCCTTTGATTGAGTCATCTTGGAAATTAACCACAGAAATAGTGTGGTCAGCAGTAGCATCAGATGCGTATTTCTGCATAGCAATTGCCAAAATACCTTTAGCTTTGCGTTCTGCTTCAAGTTGAGCGCGTTCTTCAGATTCACGAATATACGCGCTCATTTCATGTTGCATTTTGTTTTCAAGGTCTTGCATAATTTCGGTTTTTGCTTGTTCTTTAGAAAGACCAGCAACTCGTTCAAGTTCATGCTCAGCCTCAGTGATTTTTTCTTCAACTTGCGCATGTTTTTCGTCAAGTTCAAGTTGTTTTTGTTGAATATTTTTATCTTTCTCGTCAATAGACTGTTCACGTTTATCTAAATAAAGTGTGCGGTTGTCTAAAGACTGCTCACGAGTGATTAACTTATTTTCTTGTTCAGCAACTAGTTTAAGACGACTGTTAATGTTAGTTTCCGCGTCTTGTTTTAAACTTTCAATATTACTACGTCCTTGTTGTAAGTATTCTTTTTTTAAGCGATCGGCTTCTTTTTTACCTTCGCTAATAATCTTTTCAAAAGTAAATTTGGCTTTTTTTAGCCCCTTTTCATAAGTTATTTTTCTGACAATATACCCAAGGATTGAACCAAGTATAATAGAGGTTAAACTCGCAAGCACTATAATTAGTGCAGTCATTTTATCCTCCAGACAGGGTTTTAAAATATACTCTGTCGCTATTTGAATTATAGGCAAGTTGCCCACAAAAGTCAAATACTTCATTGAGCAGGAACAGTATCAAAACATAAGCTTTTTGCTTAAGTTTTTACGCTTAGTAGAGTAGAAAATCGCTAAACTGTGGGTTTGTTTTATTTAATTTTTTTATGTTTTTCTACATCATTTTAGGCGATAATAATGTAAAAAATTCATCATGCTAACTATAAAATATAGTACTTATTTTTATA
>CAUUFL010000090.1:0-2630 GCA_963544545.1 uncultured Acholeplasmataceae bacterium | reverse complement strand
CAGTGTATGTCAATTCTTTAAAGAGTACAGCGGATTTGTTTAGTTTAGGGTCAGCGGAATACACGCCATCAACTCCGTTTTTAGCCATTAAAATACAGTCAGCACCAAGTGAAGAGGCGACTAAAGCAGCGGCTGTGTCGGTTGAAAAGAAAGGTTGTCCGGTTCCACCTGCCGAAATCACCACTCGCTTGTTTGCAAGATGTTCAAGTGCTTTGGTTTGCACAAAAGGCTCAGTGATTTTTTTAACCTCAAGGTGTGAAAGCACGACCGCGCTTTGGCCAACCTTGCCAAGTGCTTCTTGGAGAGCCAGAGAGTTAATAACTGTACCCAGCATTCCCATGTAGTCAGCCTGAACTCTGGCCATTCCCAGTTTTTCAGCGATAGCCCCGCGCCAGATGTTGCCAGCACCAACTACCACGGAAACCGAAATTCCGAGGTCTACGCATTGCTTAATTTCTTTGGCAATGTCTGTAAGCATACTGGGCGAAAGAATATGTCCGCTTGGGTCTTTTAAAGCCTCTCCGCTAATTTTTAAAAGAATTGACTTATACATTTTTACTTTAGTTAGTTTTTAAAAAAGGCACAAAAATACCTTATTTTTTTAGTTGTTCTGCAACTTCATCGGCAAAACTTTGGCATTTCTTTTCAATACCTTCACCGACTCTGAAGCAAATGTAGTCAATTAGTTTAGAGTTAGTTTTTGCTAAATATTGACTAACTTTTTCAGATGGGTTTTTAAAGAAAGCCTGTTCGGTTAAACAAACTTCTTCAAAGTACTTGCGGATACGACCCTCAATTTTTCTTTCTACAAACTCAGGTTTAGTGCCTTCATTTAAAGCTTGCTGAGTAAGTACGGTTTTTTCGCGCTCAAGAACTTCCACAGGTACGCTTTCTGGGTTTAAGTATTGTGGTTTCATAGCAGCGGCTTGCATTGCTACGTCTTTCGCAATTTCAAAAGTTGCGTTTTCAACTAAAGTTAAAGCAGCGATTTTACCGCCTTGATGCAAGTATGTTCCAAATGTTTGGTTAGCACTTGCTTTTAGGTAAGTTAGACGGCGAAGTGTGATTTTTTCGCCAATTTTAGCAGTTAGCGCTAAAAGCATTTCAGAAATAGTTTGTCCATTTTCTTTAACTTCAAGTGCTTCTTCAACTGAAGACACTGGATGTTTAATTAAAATAGCACCTACTTTTTCAATTAGTTCTAAAAAGTGTTCGTTTTTCGCAACAAAATCAGTTTCTGAGTTGATTTCTAAAATTAGGGCTAGGTCTTTTTCAATAAAGATACGAGCCAAGCCGTCTGCGGCTGTTCTTCCTTGTTTAGATTGCGCTTTTGCCAAGCCTTTTTCTCTTAAAAAGTCAACGGCTTTTTCAATATCACCATTAGTTTGTTCAAGGGCTTTTTTGCAGTCTAGCATGCCGGCGCCAGTTTTTTCTCTCAAGATTTTTACATCGTTTGCAGTTACCATATAAATTCCTCCTAAATAATTGCAGTTTTGGTTTTTTAAATTAGTTATTGATTTCAAAATAAAGGGATATACCAGTTACTAGCAATCCCTTTTATTTTGTTGATTTAAATTATCGGTTTAAAATCAGTTGAATTAAATCAACTTTTTTAAGTGCTGAGTAACCTTTTAGGCCAAGGGCTTTTGCTAGGTTTTTTAAATCAGCAAGAGTTTTAGTTTCAAGTTCAAAAACAGATAAAGTTGTAGAAGTTGAACCTTCAATTTCATTTGAAACTTTTTTAGTTCCAGTGCTGCTAGATGCCTTTTCAACTTTGGCAGCAGGTTTTTTAGCAGTGGTTTTCTTTGCAGGTTTTTCTGATTTTTCTGTTTCAGCAACAGGTTTTGCTTCTGCTGCTTTTTTAGTAGTGGTTTTTTTCGCTGATTTTTCAGCTACTTTTTCTTCTATTTTAGCCTCTGCTTTAACTTCTTTTTTCTCTACCTTTTTAGTAGGTTTTTTAACAGGTTTTTCAACAACCATTTCTTCTACCTTAGTTTCTTGCGGCTGAACTTCAGGTTTAGCTGCTTTTTCTGCTGGTTTTTCTACTTTTGCAGGTTTAACTGTTTTTTCTGATTTTTGAGCAGGTTTTGCTAATTTTTCTTCAGATTGTGCAGATTTTTCTGCTTGTTTTTGTTCTTGGCGTTCACGGTTGAACTTAGGTTTACGAGCAGGACGTTCAAAACGAGAGTCGTATTTACGTTCATCGCGACTAGGAATTTCTACTGAATCTAGAGTAAATTGAATGTCGTCTTGAGATTCAATTGCTTCAACTACACCGCCTTGTCCTTCAACTACAGCGTTGGTCAAAACATTGATAATTAGTTGAACTGAACGAGTTGCGTCGTCGTTTGCAGGAATTACGTAGTCAATTCCACGTGGATCTGAGTTAGTATCTACGATTGCAAACACTGGAATTCCGACTTTTTTAGCCTCGCGCACTGCGTTAAACTCTTTTGAAGGGTCAACAACAAATAAAGCGTCTGGCACTCTTTTCATAGTGCGAATTCCGTCTAGGTTTTTTTCAAGTTTAGCAATAATGTGTGCGTTTTCTGCTTGTTGTTTTTTAGAAAGTTGTTCAAACTCACCTGCTTCTCTTTTTTCAATCAGTTCGTTTAGATACTTGATTCTAT
>CAUUFL010000089.1:0-2641 GCA_963544545.1 uncultured Acholeplasmataceae bacterium | reverse complement strand
GAACTGTTTGTTTACTTGCAATGTTATCCGGATAAATAGTTACAGAGGCTCCAAGCATTTTGGCAATTCGCTCTTGATACTCATTGGTAACCTGACAAATAATATTTGTCATTCCTAAATCCTTTAAGATAGTTACAATAATCATCGCGGTGTCAAAGTGAGTTGGAAAAGAGACCACAGCCCAGTCAGCGTGGCCAAGTCCAAGGTCCTTGTAGATGTCTGCAGTTGTCAAAACACCAGTTGCAGCGTGTTCAACAAAAGGCTCAACCCTTAAAGTTTTTTCACTAGTTTGGTCAAGCGCAATTACGATATGTCCGTTTTCAGACAAGTCTTTGCAAATTGTTTGCCCGAAATTATCAAGGCCTACGACTAAGATAGTTTTTTTCACGATAAATACCTCAATTTGATTCTTTCAAAATAAATTAAAAAGACGGCTATATTATAACAAAGCCTAAGTTTATTTAGTATAATTAGTTGATATGTTTAAAGAAAAAAGAAGTTATTATATTTTAATCACATCAATAATTTTGGCAGTTACAATCGGCTTTAGTTTTATTAAAAGTCCAACTAATTATAACCTTTTAATTTGCTACATAGTCGCCAAGTCTATATTTGGTCTTAACTTAATTGCCACAACTACTGGGCTTTATTTTTATAAGTTTGAAAAAAATATGGACGATATTTTGTATTCAGTTGCAGGATTCTTGATGTTAATTCCTTTTTACATCAATTTATTTGATCCAACTAAGACTTTTTCGTTAATTTTGGCAATTGCGTTTATTGTAGTTGGCGTTTCTTCAATTGCTATTGCTGTACCTTTTTGTTTAACTACAACCTGGAAGGTTAGAGAAAAACAACTAATGAATACATATAAACATACAAAACCCAAAAAGGCTGAAAGTGATTTAATTGAACCTGAAGTTATTGAAACTACCAATATAGATTCAAATGTTGTTGAAGGTCAATCAAATGAAAGCGAAGTTATAGAAGTTGAACCTGAAGAACTAGAAACAAATGATACTGAATCAGCACTAAAAGAGCCTGAAAACTCAGAAGTCAAGGAGCGCCAATAATGGAAATCATTGAAAAAAAACCAGATGAATTAAAAGAAACTAAACTAAACACAGAAACCACTAATCAATTTGGTCCAGACTACGAAAAACAGTTTGAACCAGTTAAAAAAACTGAAGCACCACAACGCTATGAAGTTACTAAAAAAACTGTGCTTTGGGCAGTTTTAACTTTCTTACTTTACTTCTTTATGTTTGTTTTAGTTAGTGGAATTATGGCTATATTTCAAAAAGCCAATAAAGGCAAAAGCAACATCCTTTCTAAGGTAACCACTAAAGAAGAGAGTTTTTTTAAACAAATTAAACATTCCAAAACAAACATCGGGATTTATAAAATTAGCGATGTTAATAAAATTAAAG
Organism: uncultured Acholeplasmataceae bacterium; assembly: GCA_963544545.1. Classification (GTDB taxonomy): domain Bacteria; phylum Bacillota_I; class Bacilli_A; order Acholeplasmatales; family Acholeplasmataceae; genus CALISC01. The sequence continues at coordinate 1,211 of CAUUFL010000089.1, read as the reverse complement.
AACTTGAAAAGAAACACAACTTAGTTTCTAAAACTTTTAGCGAATACACAACTTTCCAAAATAAAGAAAGTAGCGTAGTTTACGCAAACCTAGTTGAACTACAAAACATATACATCCAAACTTTGGCTGAAAAAGTAAAAATTAGTGAAATTCTTAAAATAAAATCAGACAATGCTAAAACACTTACGCCTGAACAACAAACCGCTTTAAATAATTTTGAACAAGCCAAAAAAGAAAACAAAATCTTGAATCGCTTAGTTTTCTTTGATTTCGCTGAAACCGCTGGCTTTGGCATAACCTTGCCACAACTAATTTACGCAGATTCTCAAGACCGCAAAATTATTAGCACTTTTGCTAACATCAAAGACGTTAAACTAGATAAATACACAGTAGTTGTGCGCAAGCATCAAAAAAACAGTCAAATTGAAGGATACCAAAAAGTAGAAGCACCAAGTGCTGAGTTTCCAGATATTTACGTTAGTAAAACCAGCAGACTAATTGGTTTGACTTCCAAAATTCAAAAAGACCTGTATCCAGTGCTTTACTCAAGACTGCTTGCTAATGTTCCACTTGCGGGTGCAGATAGACGAGATGTTTACGAACGCGTATATGTTGATCAAAACATTCAAAAACTACCGTTTTTTGTCAAAAACACAGAGTCTGAACTAGAAACTGCTGCTCTGCTTAAACACGATGTATTTTTTGCCGAAAAAATAACTTCACAGGTTAACGCTTTTGCTTTATTTAACTTCATCGGCATGGTAGTCGGATTTGCCGCTATTTTTGGGCTAAACTTTGTGTTTATTAAAAAAGACGCGCTCGCTTTAAATAAAAACTGGTTAGTTTTACTATTTGGCGTTGGTATCTCTTTCGGAGTTTCAATAGTTGGTGGATTTGTTGTGCAATCTATGCGCGCAGGCATTGATGGGTTCTACGGATACGCGCTTTCTCGTGAATCTCTAAACCAACAAACCATAGAAACGGCGATGCGAGGTGAGTTTAAATGGTTCTTGATATTCACAGTCTGCATTTTTGGGCCGATTATTGAAGAACTAGTTTTCAGAAAAGCGATATTTTCACTGTTTAAAACCAACTGGCCAGGGGTTTTAGTTTCAACCTTGGTGTTTGGCGCTATACACGTAGTCAATGAGTCTTCCTTTACTTTATTTGCTTACAACATTTTTGCGTATTTAGTAGGTGGCTTGGCCTTT
>CAUUFL010000088.1:0-2669 GCA_963544545.1 uncultured Acholeplasmataceae bacterium | reverse complement strand
TGCTAATTTTTTAGAGATAATTAAATGATTTAAAATTTGCGTTAAAGTTTCGGCGTTTAAGTCAAACTCAAACTTTTTGCCAGTTGCAGATTCAAGAAATATATGTTTTTCAACTTTTTCGCGCAAATTATCTACAAACTGATAATTCTTGGCGTGTTCAGGTGTTTTAACTGTATTGAAGTGTAGAGCAAATAAAGTACCAGCAACTGCCAAAATACTAATAATTAGCACTAAAATAAGTAACAATATTGTTTTAAAAAAGCGGCGCATAAATATACCTCACAACATTTAAATTATAGCAAACAAAGCAATCTAAGATACCAAAATTATCCAGATATTATTTGGTGATTTATCGTGTTTTTATCTCTTTTAACTAACAAAAATAATTCTTTTGTTTTCGGTGTGCTATATTTTAAGAAGAGGTGACAAATATGAATATTTATAAAGGTGAACTTTTCAACGATGTTATTAACAGCGATAAACTAGTTTTAGTAGATTTTTTTGCTCCATGGTGTGGACCTTGCCAAGCACTGCTTCCAGTTGTAACTGAAGTTGCAGACTCAGAACTTAAAGGAGTTGCAAAAGTTTATGCAGTTTCTATTGACGACTACCGTGAACTTGCTTTACTTTCTGCAGTTCGTTCAATTCCAACACTAGTTTTATTTAAAGACGGTAAGGAAATTGACCGTAAAGTTGGGCTACTTTCTCGCGATGAGTTAGTTGGCTGGGTATCTAGTTTTAAATAATTGAAAAACCAAAACTATATTTATCTTTTAAATAAACCAAAGGGCATCACATCGTTTGCTGCCCTTTTTGGTATTAAAAAAGAACTGGATAAAACCACTAAAGTCGGACACACGGGTACTCTAGATCCTTTCGCAACTGGCCTACTTTTAGTGCTTACAGGTCGTGCAACTCGCTTTGTTCAAGATTTTGATTTTGCGAAAGTCTATACAGGCGAGTTTGAAGTTGGATATGAAACTGATACTCTTGATTTAACCGGAAAAGTTATTGAAAAAGCCAATCAAACTCTTGACCTTAAAGAAGCAAATCAAACAATAAATAAATACCTAAAGTCTGGCTTTTGGCAAACCCCGCCAATCTATTCAGCTAAAAAAATTAACGGTAAAAAAGCCTGTGATTTAGCCAGACAAGGCAAATATCCTCAACTAAAACCTGAGCTTAAAAAAATATACGCACTAGAACTTAAACAAATTGCTCCTGATAAGTTTGCGTTTACTTGCAAAGTGGAAGCTGGCACTTATGTGCGCTCACTTATTTCTGCTCTATGTAAAGAAAACTCAACCTTGGCTACTTTAACTAAATTAAACCGCACTGCGGTTGGTGAGTTTACTTTACCCGAAATTCAGGAGGGCAAGTTTACAAAAATAGAGTTATTTGAATGGCTGAAAGCCAAATATGACTTTATTGAATTGTCAGAGTTTTCAACTAAGTTAATTGAAAATGGTGCAACTATTTCTTTTAACCATGTTGATGTTAAAAAAGATTTTATTGCAACTAAAGCAGGTAAACCTATTGCCTTAGTTAAATACAATAGTGATAAAAATGAATACAAACCCAGAGTTATTTAATTTAGAAGACGAATACGGTGAAACAAAGGTAATTTCTAAGGCTAAGCCAAAAGTGGTAGCCCTAGGTTCTTTTGACGGAGTTCACAAAGGACATAGCGCTTTAATTACTAATTTGCTTAAATACCCACATTTAGAACCACATGTAATTTGCGTAGAAAAACCGTTTACTCGAGTTTTTTTGTTTACTCGTTTAGAAATTCTTCAAAAAATTAAAGAAATTGTACCTACAGCCGAAGTTTCTTTTTTGCGTTTAAATTCAAAAATTGTCAATAAAACTTACCTTGAGTTTAATAAGTTTTTAAAGCAAATTAATGTTGACACCGCAATAGTTGGTCAAAACTTTTGTTATGGTAAAAACAGAGCAGGTGGTGTTGATACTTTAAAGGCTGATTTTAATGTTTTTGTGCAAGAGTTGATTTGTGAAAAAGGTAAAATAATTTCTAGCACTAGTGGTAAACTTGCACAAAAAGTTGGTAATTTTAAATTGGTTAATAGACTACTTGGCAGTGATGCTTACTATGAAGTAACCTCTGAAAAACATTACTTTCTTTTAGACTCAAAAAAGGTTTTGCCTCTTCCTGGTAAATACATATGTGTTGATGAAAACCAAATAAATTTTTTAGTCAATTTAAAACAAAATCGTTTAATTTTACTTAATTTAAAAACTATTAAAACTGGTAAAATCAAGTTCGTTAAAAAACTAAAATAACTTACTTTTTACTTGGTGTAACTGAGAGATTTTGCTATAATATTTGTCAGTTGGAGGTATCTATATGGCTGTTCCATTTAGAAGAACTGGAAAAACTGCTAAACGTAAAAGAAGAACTCATTTTAAACTTCAACGTCCCGCGATTACAGTTTGCCCACAAACAGGTGAGTTTACACTACAACATCGTGTAACACCAGAATGCGGATACTACAAAGGTCAACTTGTTCTTGAACAAAAGAAAAAAGAAGACCAATCCAAAGAAAAATAGGCCCGAGAGGGCCTTTTCTTTTTTAAAGTAGTTAAAATTCATATCAACTATTGCGTGTTAGCAAGTAAGTATGTTTCGTGTTTATTGCTCTGAATGTAAA
>CAUUFL010000087.1:0-2689 GCA_963544545.1 uncultured Acholeplasmataceae bacterium | reverse complement strand
AAAAACGGTCGTGGATACTTAAGAACTAAAACTAAAGAAGTAACTTGGGTTGGTACTTTTTTTGCAAGTAAAAAATATGGACCTGAAATAACTAAGTATTACGAGTTCACTGAGTCTGAAATGAAGGCTAACTTATTTGCCTATATCTTAACAATGATTTACGCAGACGACCAACTGTGGAATGGTCAAACAAAACCTACTCCAGTTAGAGGATTTAATAGACCTAGATTAGTTAAACGCGGACCGCTTGATAATTTAGATATTGCTAAACTAGTTAAAAAAATAGTTGTGGGTAAAACAGAATCATCAAATAGTTATGATTATGAATTTACTGTTGATAAAGATATCGTAAAAGGTAAATTGCCATCGCCAATTACCATGAGTGATATTGTTATTAAACTAATCACTATGCCTGAAGGTGATAAACAGTATTTACGTAAATTTAAAGTTCAAACTGCGCTTTCAGTTCTTATTTCGTTTAATATTGTAGCTGAATTTGAAATGGTTGCAATGGGTGCAGACGTACCTGCTATTAACTTACCTGACAACATCAACGATAAATGGTAATTTAGGCTTAAATTTTCCTAATTTAAAAGGGTATACACACAAGTGCATACCCTTTTAACATTATTAAAACTAAGTGTTAAACAAATCACAAAATTATTTTAAAAACATTTTAAAATAAAGCCTAAATGGCTAAATAAAGCCGTTATAGTTAAGTTTTAAAAGCGATTTAATCCACTAAAATGTGGTATAATTAACGAGTATTGAGGTACTAAAAATGGATATAATTAACCCAGATTTACAAACTAACGAAGTTACTACTTCAAAGAAAAAAAGAAAACCTAAAAAACCTTATTCTAAAGCAGAACAAATCATTATTTGGATAATTATTGTTTTTTCTGCCTTGACAATTCTCTTGTCTGCTGGTTTTGGTATTTACTACGGAATTAAATACGACTACGACAACCGTCGCAAACCACTTGACGACATTACTACAATTACAACTGGTGACTTTGAAACTATTATGGCTAAGAAAAAAGGTGTGGCCTTGTCTTCTCTTAAGTTCTCAGGCAACAACAATATAGACTTCACATCAAAACGCTACATCTATATTTTATTTTACGACCAAAAAGAACGCTCTTACACCAGATACTCAAAGTCTTTGCGTAAGTTAATTAAAAAACTAAAAGGTGATGTTTTGATTTTAGGTGTAAACATTCCGGACTCAGAAGACAATAAGTTTATGGATATCGCTAATTTCCCTGACTATAAAAATCCAGACGGTTCCATTACCCACAAAGAAGACGTGAAGGTCCCAATGTTTTTCCAAAGCACACCTGAAGGCGACTTTGAAAAACAAATGCGCGCAAATAACTTCAAAGATATCTACAACATCTTAAATACCCACAAAGACCCTAAAAAATAAAAAATACTTTTTTAAAAATCAAAGGAAACTATAAATGAACGCAGAAATTATTAAACAAATCGCCGACTCACTGGCAATTAAAGAAAGCCAAGTTAAAGCAACTTTGGCCTTACTTGAAGAAGGTGGCACAATCCCTTTTATCGCCAGATACCGAAAAGAAGTTACTGGCAATCTAGACGAAGAGCAAATTAACGAAATTAACAAGGAATATGAATATCAAGTTAACTTAAAACAAAGAAAAGAAGATGTTTGCAGACTAATTGACGAAAAAGGCATGCTTACACCTGAACTTAAAGCCGAAATTGAAGCGTGCACTAAGTTAGTAGAAGTTGAAGACCTTTACCGTCCATTTAAAGAAAAGAAAAAGACCAAGGCAACTGAAGCCATTAAAGCCGGTCTTGAACCACTTGCTCAGTTTATCTTGACTTTTCCGGACACAGAGATAGAACCTGAAGCTGAAAAATACATAAACGAGACAGTTAAAACAAAAGAAGCCGCAATTCAAGGAGCACTTTACATCATCGCTGAGCAAATTTCTGACAACGCAGAGTACCGCAAATGGCTGCGCGAATACGTTTTTGCAAACGGACAACTAGTTTCTAGAAAGAAAAAGGATGCAGTTGACGAAAAAGGTATTTACGAGATTTACTATGAGTTTCAAGAACCTTGCACTAAGGTAAAGGAATATAGAGTTCTTGCAATTAACCGTGCTGAGAAAGAAAAAGTAGTTGCTGCGTCTATTGAATGCGAAAACGCAGATATCCTTGCGTATCTTGAAAAACAAGTTATTTTAAAACCCAAAAGCACAGCAACTCCACACCTTAAACTTGCAATTCAAGATAGTTTAAAGCGCTTAATTTATCCTTCAATTGAAAGAGAAATCAGAGCAGAGCTGACCGAAAAAGCAGAAGACCAGGCAATTAAAGTATTTACTTTAAACGTTGAAAAACTGCTTCTGCAACCACCAATTAAAGGCAAAATGGTGCTAGGTATTGACCCTGGTTTTAGAACTGGCTGCAAAATGGCAGTAATCTCGCCAACCGGACAACTTTTGGAAGTCGGCAAACTTTTTTTCCACGATTTCTTTAAAGAAGAACAAAGAGTAGCAGCCCTAAAAGATTTGCTGACTATAATTCGTAAATACGACGTGGAAATTATCGCAATTGGAAACGGAACTGCTTCTCGCGAAACTGAGGAGTTTGTGGCAAAAGTTATCACTAAGGCTAAACTAGATGTTAAATACGTGATAGTTTCTGAAGC
>CAUUFL010000086.1:0-2767 GCA_963544545.1 uncultured Acholeplasmataceae bacterium | reverse complement strand
AGAAATAATTCAAGCAATTTACCAAGCAGGGCTGGGCGAGTTTTTTGAAACCCACGGTGAAAACCTAGACCTTGAACTAACTCCTGAACATCTAAATATTTCAACTGGTGAGAAGTTTAGAATAGCGCTTTGCAGAGCAATTTTAAAAAACTCTAAACTAATAGTGCTTGACGAACCCACTAGATTTTTAGACCCTGAAAACGAAGAAAATGTTTTAAGTATCGTTGCTAACTTAAAACAAAACCACGCTTTTTTAATCATTACTCACAAACCAAGGCCTTTTTTAATTTGTGACAAAATAATCAATTTAAATTAAAATATAATCATAGAGGTAAATATTCATGGAAAAAAATAAGAATTTTGGAAAACCAGGCAGAAGTTTCTACACACTTCTGCCAAAAGCCGATGGTTTTTTTGGTTTTACTTTAACAGACTTTATTTTTATTGGTATCTCTGCTGCTATTATGTTGGCAATCGGTGGTCTGCTTTTTCCTCTGCACGCAGTTAAAATTTTTGGTGCTAAAGCCATCGGCTTTGCTTTTCCTTATGGCTTTTTAATCTACATTGTGCTTTACAAAGTACGCAAACCAGGTACTCTTTTACTACTTAGTTTAATGCTTGGCATTCCTTTGACTTTTCGCCCAGTAATGCTGTTTTCATTCATAATTCCTGCGCTGATTTTAGAAATCATTTGCTTAATAATTTTTAAAAACTACCGCAAAACTGCACCTAAACTGCTAGCCAGTGCTTTGTTTGTACCACTGCAAACTCCAGCGCAATGGTTCTACATGCGCTTAATTTCAGGAAAGGCTAATAACACCATTATTGTTGGCAACACCTTAAACATTAGTTTAATAATTTCTTTTACTGTAGTTTTGGCAATTTCGGTGCCGGAGCTTGTATTTTAATCGCAAAAGAGTTTAGAAACCACAAATTACTTAAACTCAATGACTTTGTTGAGTAAACTAAATCCCCTTGTTTTACTTTTAAACTCTATTTTAATTTTTAGCCTTGGCTTGGTTTTAGCCGAAACCAAGGCTAAAACTTTTTTTATTTTAGTTAGTCTCTTGATTTTGACAGTCTTTGGCTTTGCGGATGCTTTGGCCACAAAATTACCAAGTTTTTTTGTTTTTACCGCTATAGTTTTAGCAGTTTTTTGGATGCAGACCAAAAGCGCAGAACAAACGTATTCCGTGTTTGTGCGTTTTTTTGCAGCATTTTTAGCATACATTTTAATGAGTGGACTTGACCTTAGTTATTTAACCGAGATTTTAATTAAACTAAAAGTTTCTCGCAAGTTTATTTTAGGTATTTGCGTGATGTTTACATTCTTGCCAGTTTTTATGCATGAGTTTAGACACAACATGCAAGTAAAAAGATATGTTGGCAACACCAAAAAAACACTTTACCAAAAGTTCAGAGGTCTAGTTGTACCGGTTTTAGTCAGAGCCTTTGAGATTACTGAAATGCTGACTTTGACAGCAACTTTAAAAAACTTCAATTTAAATAAATCAGGACAACTAGTTTTGCCGACATATTTTAAGTCTTTAGTTAAAAATATTTCTTTTATTTTAATTAGTTTTGTAAGTTTTGCAGGAGTAGCCTTGTATGCTTTTGTCTTTTAAAAACTATACACTCACCTTAAAAGAAAACAATAGAGTAATTTTAAAAGACATCAACATTGATTTTTTACCAGGTGAAATTTACTGTATATTTGGACACTCAGGCTCTGGCAAAACAACCATGTTAAACGCAATTTTAAAAAATATCGGGAAAACTCATGAATTTGTACAAAAAGGCGAAATTACTTTAAACCACACTGACATTCAAGCAATTAGTGCTGATAACTACTTTAAAGTGGTTTCGGCAGTTATGCAAAATCCACAAGACCAGTTTTTCTTTCCGAAAACTATATACGAGTACTCTTTTCCTTTATTAAACAAAGGACTTTCAAACACAAAAACTCAAGAAAGTTTTGATAGTTTTGCGAATCATTTTAACTTAAGAAACCAGGATGTTTATACTTTATCTGCGGGTGAAAAGCAGATTTTAGAGATTTACGCAAACTTAGATACCAATAAACAAATCTATATTTACGACGAACCATTGGCTAATTTAGACAGAAATAAAGTCCTTCAGTTTTTTACAAAATTAAATCATTTGAAAAAAGCAGGTAAAACTGTAATTATTTTTGAACACCGCACTTGTTTACTGAGATACTTAACTGCCAACAATTTTGTGTTAAAAAACGGAGAACTAAAAAAGTTTGATTTCTCGTGTTTTTCAAAAATTGAACCGCTTCTCTTAAATGAACCTTCAAATGATATTACGCTAAGTGTTAAAAACTTATCTGTTAAGTTAGGCTCAGACTTTAATTTTTTACTTAAAGAACTTAACTTAAACAAAGGCGAACTTAAACTAATAACCGGTGAAAACGGAAGTGGTAAAACCACAATTTTTAATTTACTACTTGGTAATTTAAAAATTGACAAATCCAGCAAAATAGAAGTTTATTTAAATAAACGTAAATATAAAAACTTAAAAAAAATAAAAAAACACGTCAGTTATTTACCTCAAGACGTTCGTTATATGTTTTCTGAAAGCAAAGTATTAAAAGAACTGACTAAAGTTAAAAACCAAACTTTAGTTAATAAACTGCTTTTTGAATTTGGTCTAAACGATAAGTTAGAACAACACCCCTTCACCCTTTCACACGGTGAGCAACAAAGACTAGGTCTACTTTTAGCATTAGCAAAAGAACCTAAAT
>CAUUFL010000085.1:0-2804 GCA_963544545.1 uncultured Acholeplasmataceae bacterium | reverse complement strand
TACTTCAAGAAATTTCTGAAATTATGAAAACTGAACTGTTTGCAGTCACAGCAGATGATGGCGAGTTTGGTGTTGAAAAAACTGCAGATAGTCCGGCAAACCGTTTCAAACTAATCAAAAACCCAACTGATTTTGCGCTTGCTGTACTTGGCAAAGTTAGTGGACCGACTGAAGTTTACCGTGGTGTTAACTTCTCTCAATTTAGACCACTTAACTACAACAACGAAAACTGGATGACACAGTTTTTTGTAGACTCAAATCAATATTGGTGGACTGCAACTCAAGAAAGCACTAATCTTAATTTAGTTAGATATATTGAAGAAACTGGAGACTATGGCTTTACAGATGTTGCTAAAGTCTACGGTTTAGTTGCTGCAAAAAGATAAAAAAAGTTTATTTAACAAGACGCTAAGACTTGTTTTAAAAAATGACCATCAATAACTTGATGGTCATTTTTTTCGTTTATTTAATTTTGTTTTGCCAATTTTTATATTTTTTTATTAGTTTATTGGTCAGACTTTTAATTGAAAATAGTCCACAATTTTTTAAACTTAAATTAACTTGATTCAAAAACAATTTATTGAAAATCAAATCATCGCTTTGAATACGGCTTTGAATTGACTTGCTGTCATCTCCTCTTTTTTTCATCCTACGCTTGCGCACAAATCTAGGAGTTTCAACAAAACAAACAAATGCATTGAAATCAAGAAAATCAAGCAAGGCATTCACACCAGAAGGGTCTAAAATAACGACACCATCTGAAATTATTGCGTCTTTAGTAATTCCGTAGTAGTTGTTTGCGTATTTTGAACATTCTATAAACTGATTTGTCTGAATTTTGGCCTTAAACTCATTTTCTGAGATAAAATAGTAGTCAATTTTGTCTTGTTCACTAATTCTTTGCTTACGAGTTGTAGTTGTAATAACTTTTTTGAAACCGTGTTCTCTAATTAGTTCTTTTGCAATTTCGGTTTTCCCAGATGCACTTTTTCCGATTAAAATTATCATGACAACCTCTTTTTGTAAGCAAAATAATTATAACAAAACTAGACTAAAATTGCCTAGTTTGCCAATGTTAAGAAGTGAGTTTCACTTAGAAATTTCTACTGCTACTTTGTAAAATAAAACTGATATTTTTCGTAAACTGTATCTTTTAATTTATTAAACTCAATAAACTCAAGCGCAAAACCGTTAATGCAATATCTAAGCCCAGTTTCTGTTTTTACAGCAAGAGCAGGAAAGACATGTCCAAGGTGCGAGTCTTGGATTTTTGAAGTCACTTCAATTCTTTCTTCTGCAAGTGTATTGTCTTTAAAATAGTTAAGAGCAGTTTGAAAAATAGGTCTGGTGAAACTAGGCCAACCGCAACCAGCATCGTATTTATCTTCACTTAAGAAAAGTGGTTCTTTTGAAATTTTGTCAATGTAGATACCTTTTTTGTCGTTTAAATTAAACTCACTTGAATGTGGGTATTCAGTTTCTTTGTTTAGCATAATACCTAAACTTTGTTTATCTAAGTTTAGTTTCTGAATTTCTTTTATATCTAATTTTTTAAAATTGCTAAGCGAATTAAAAACAGCGTTTGGGTTGATATGGCAATAGCCAGTTGGATTTTTCTTTAAGTAGTCTTGGTGATATTCTTCAGCTTTGACATAATTTTTAATTTCTTCGATGATAACATGTGATTTCTTTCCGTTAATCTTTTCAATATATGCTTTAAAAAGTTCAGCGATTTTTTTAGTAAATAAATCACCTTTTTCAAAGAAAATTCCTGTTCTATACTGAGTTCCAACATCATTGGCTTGACAATTTAAAGAAAAAGGGTCAATGATTTGCATAAATCTATCAATAATTTCTGCAGTTCTTATTGAAAGGTCATCGTAAATTATTTTAATAACTTCAGCGTGATTAGTATTTGAAACTATTTTGTAATTCGTTTCTTTAGTATTGCCATTTGCATAACCAACTTCAGAAATTAGTCCCTTTAGTTTAGAAAAGTACGCCTGCATTCCCCAAAAGCAACCACCTGCTAGATAAATTTTTCTTTGCATGTTATCTCCTTTTTTTAAGTTTTTAAAGTCTTAAATTTACCTATAAAATTATACAAAACATAAAGTTATTTTAATTATTTTTTGCATTCAAAGTCCCTCCTTTTTATTTTGGCAATTTGAATAATTTATTTAAACACTGAAAAGCGTTGTAAGTATTTTTATTTTTGTCAAATGCTATAATCAAAGTATGGATTTAATGGCAAAGACAGACAGACTCGACAATTTAATTAAGCAGATTAACGAGGCCGCAAAACAATACTATACCTTAGATAAACCTTTGATTTCTGACTTTGAATATGACATGCTAGTCAAGGAACTTGAACAACTTGAACACGATTTTCCTGAACTCAAAAGACCAGATTCTCCAACTTTAAAAGTGGGCGGAGAAATCCTTTTAGGTTTTGAGAAAGTTGTGCATCCCGTGCCAATGAAGTCATTAAATAACGTATACTCTCAAGACGAACTTTTTGCGTTTTTTGCTAAAGTTAACGAAAAATATCCCAACACTAAATTTGTCTCTGAACTCAAAATTGATGGCCTGGCTATTAACTTAGATTACGAAAAAGGATACTTCAAAAAAGCCTCTACCCGTGGTGATGGGCAAGTTGGCGAAGATGTAACTAAAACCGTAATTAAAACAAATTCTTTGCCACTTAAGTTAACTGAACCTGTTACCTTAACTGTGCGTGGCGAGATATTTATGCCAAACTCTCAATTTAAAAAAATCAATGAAGAACGCTTTAAAACTGGTGA
>CAUUFL010000084.1:0-2837 GCA_963544545.1 uncultured Acholeplasmataceae bacterium | reverse complement strand
TTGTCTCAATGAATTATTTAGATAAAAACCGCGTGAACATCATTTATAAACTGCCACTTTCTGAAATCGTTTATAACTTTTTTGACAAACTGAAATCTCAAACTAAAGGCTATGCGTCGTTTGACTACGATATGGATGAATATGTTCGCTCTAACTTAGTTAAGTTAAATATCTTGTTAAATGGTGAGCAAATAGACGCTTTGGCAACAATTGTACACAAAGATTTTGCTGAGTCCAGAGGCCGTGCCTTGACTGAGAAAATGAAGGATTTAATTCCAAGACAAATGTTTGAAATTCCCGTGCAAGCGGCAATTGGTAACCGAATTATTGCAAGATCAACAATTAAAGCAATGCGCAAAGACGTGCTGGCTAAATGTTATGGCGGTGATATTTCTCGTAAAATGAAACTCCTTCAAAAACAAAAAGAAGGTAAAAAGAAAATGAAACAAATCGGTCGTGTTTCAGTACCACAAGAGGCTTTTTTGGCTATCTTAAAACAAGGGGATGATTAGTGCGTGGTCTTTACGTACACATCCCTTTTTGTCATTTAATTTGTTCGTATTGTGACTTTGTCAAGAAACAAACTAAAGACAAAGCGGAAGAAAATGGATACATCAAAAGTTTAATAGAAGAGCTAAATGCTGTATATTTAGCCAACCATTATTTTGATACTATCTTTATTGGTGGCGGGACTCCAAATAATCTGAGTTTAGAAAATTTAAACTTATTATTAAAAAACTTAAAAAAGTTTAAAGGCGTAAAAGAGTATACAATTGAGTGTAATCCTGAACTAATTACTCAAGCACAAGTTAGATTATTTAAACAATACGGTGTAAACCGCGTGTCTTTAGGCGTGCAAAGTTTTAACCCTGAGACCATAAAATTCTTAAAGCGCAACCACACAATTGAGGATGTCAAGAGCTCTGTTAGACTACTTAAAAAAGCCGGAATTCAAAATATTTCTTTTGATTTAATGTACGGCATAAAAAATCAAAGTTTAGAAATACTAAAAAAAGACTTAGAAATAGCAATAAAGTTTAACCCTAAACATATATCATATTACGCCTTGATTTTAGAGCAAAACACCTTTTTAGCGTTCTTAGAAAAGCAAGGTATACAGACAACTTTAACAGAAGAAGCGTGCTTAAAGCAGTATAACTACATTAAAAAAACACTAAAGAAACACCGCTTTTCACAATACGAAACTTCAAATTATGCAAGGTCAAAGTACCAATCTCAGCATAACTTAATCTACTGGACGGACTCAGAATACATCCGCACAGGACTTGCAGCCAGTGGATACACAGCAGGAACGCGCATAAATAACGCCGCAATTATGCACGCCTACATTAACAAAGGACCTGGAAAAACTGAAGTAAAACAAAGTGAACAAGAGTTAATTTCAACGGCAATAGTGCTCGGACTTCGCAAAACTAGCGGTGTAAAACTTAAATATTTTAAGCAAAAATACAACATAGATTTAATTAAATATTTCCCAATAATTAAAAAGTTACTCGCAAGAAAAATGCTGAGATACACCAAAGGTAGACTATACATACCATTTAAATATATTTATTTAGAGAACCAAATTATGCAGGAGTTTGTATGAAACCGTTTTTAATTAATGAATTTATTTTATATTTAAAAAACGAAAAATCATTGGCCAAAACTACTCAAAACGCCTACAAAGTTGACATTCAACAATACTTTGATTTCTATGCGAAATACCACAAAGAAATTCAAAGGCCTGAACAAATTAGTCCTAAACTGATTAAAAACTTCATTAGAACTTTGCAGAAAAAATATGACAGTAGAACAACTAACCGTAAAATTTCGGCAATTAAAACCTTTCATGCTTTTCTTGAAATGGATGGTTTGACTAAAGAAAATCCAGCACAAGAAATTAAAAATATTAAAGAAAAAGAGAAAGTAATTCGCACAATCAACGCAGAGCAAACAAGTAAAATGATAAATTCAATAGATTTAAAAACAGTATACAATGTACGCAACTTAGCGATGTTTTTAGTGTTATATGGCTCTGGTCTTCGTGTTTCTGAGTTGATTGGACTTGACTTAAAGTCTCTGCATTTAAACGAAGGATTTTTAATTGTTGAAGGAAAAGGCAGTAAAGAAAGAACTGTACCGTTAACTGAAAAAGCTGTAGAAGCACTTAAAACCTACATTAAAGATGCCCGCAATATCATCTTAAAAGAACGCACTTTGCCTGCTTTGTTTGTAAGCAGAAACGGTGCTAGAATAACACGACAAGGGTTTTTTAAGATAGTTAAAAGCATCGCTGAAGACAATGAAATTGATAATGTTTCACCGCACACTTTCAGGCATTCTTTTGCAACACACTTACTTGAAAACGGTTGCGATTTAAGAGTTCTTCAAAAAATACTAGGTCACGAAAGCATCCAAACGACACAGATTTACACAAACATTTCAGATAAATATAAGCGAGAAAAGTACAATAAAACTAGACCAAAACTTAATAATTTAGAAAAGTCTTAATTTAGTTTTTGTAAACTTAATAATAAAAAACAAAAAAAGTTTAACTTAATTTTGTAGAGAGATTATCTGCAACACAGTTAAACTTTTTTATTTTTCGTGCTAATTTTAAATTCAGTGTTGCAGAGTGTGCGTAAAAGATTAAAATTTCATTTTCTTATTGGTTTAATATAATTAAACTTTTATTAAAAATATAATTTATTTTTAAAATAAATATTAAATAAATTTCTTACCAGTTGTGAAGAAACATAAATCTAAAAAGACTGCAGCCTGGTTATTTTTATACAGTGAATTCACTAATCACATTACTCAGTTTATAAAAGTTT
>CAUUFL010000083.1:0-2863 GCA_963544545.1 uncultured Acholeplasmataceae bacterium | reverse complement strand
GACTGTTTTTGCTCAGCAGCTTTTAAGTCTTGAAGTAAATCCTGTTTGATTACAATCAACCAAGGTAGACTGTCTTTGCTTACTCCCTCTAAAGCAAGTCCAAATTTATTTGAGTTTCTAAGGTCTGTGATTTTTTTAGTTAAAACTATTTCTTTAAAGAAAATATTAGCATCTAAGTCTTTTTGACTTGAGTTTACCGAAACACAAGAAACTAGTTCAGCGGGTTGAGTTTTTTGGCGTTGATACATCAAACTGCCTTTGCGGTAGCGCTGCATTTGTGGAAGTTCAAAGTAATTTCTTACAAAAACAGTTGCTTTGTTGGTCAGCATTAAAATTTGGCTCTCTTCGTTGACAAACAGTGCCGACGCTAGTTCGTCTTTGTCTTCTAATTTAATTACTCTAACGCCAGATGCATATAGTCCGTATTCTGGAACTTCAGATTCTGCGAAGCACAGACCGTAGCCTTTTTTAGTTAAACACAGAATTGATTTAAGCGGACCCACAGAAACTGAGACTAACTCATCTTTAGTGGCCAGTTTGATTGCGCGTTGAGGTTTAGTGTAGCGAGTAGTAGTAAGGTCTTGTAGTAGAACTTGTTTAGCAAAACCTTGTTTGGTAGCAAGTAAAAACTTTAAGTTTTTGGCAAAGTCTTTCACAATAAACGGATAAATTACTCGCTCTTGGTCGGCCAGTTCCACAATTTGTCCAATGTGAATTCCTAGTTCTGACCATTTCTTTTCGGTGATTTTGTAAATTGGCACTGCGATAAAGTTACCTTGATTTGTAAACATCAAAAGTGTTGAGTGGTTTGAAACATCTTGTTCAAGCACTAAACTGTCACCTGTTTTAAACTGAGTTTGTTTACTTTGCGCAAATGATTTTAGTGATGACTTGTAAATATATCCGTTTGCCGAAACTCCAAAGTGGTAGGTGTCGTTTGAAATTAGGGCTTTTTCGTCAATTTTTAAGTTAGTTATTTCTTCCTTAATTTCAGTTCTTCTAGGAACAAACAACTGTTTTTTAGTTTCTTTTAGTTCATTTCCAACTTTTTTAGTTAAATACTCGGAGTCTGCCAAAATTTTTTCATATTCCTTTATTCGCTCAATTAAATCTTCTTTTTCTTTGAGTAGTAAGACAATGTCAGTATTGGATAAGCGATATAGTCGCATATTGACAATCGCAGTGGCTTGTTTCACTGTAAACATACCGTTGAAACCAGCTACGATATTTTCAATTGAAGACTTCTTGTCGTGAGATGCTCTAATTATTCTAATAATTTCGTCTAGCACCGAAAGCATTTTTTCCAGACCTTCTACAATATGCAGGCGTTCCTTGTCCTTCTCACCAAGCTACCCACCGCGCGCTGCGTCGCCCTCCCCGTCCCGCCCTACGTCCGCCAGCCCCCCCTCAATCATGCCCATGCAAACTGGACGGCTGTCGGCTATTGAAACCATATTGTAGTTAAAGTAGACTTGTAGTTGTGTATTTTTAAATAGATATGCAAGAATAGCAGTTGACTCGGTATTTGGTTTTAAGTCAATTGCAATTCTTAGACCTTCTTTGTCTGACTCATCTCTAACTTCTTGGATATCAATGCCTTTTTCGATGCGCGTTGTGTCAATTTCTCTAACTAAATCTGCTTTTGAGACTTCAAAAGGTATTTCGGTGACTACAATTCGTTTTGTTGTTGAGTTAATTTCTTCAATTTCTATTTTTGACTTTAAAAGTATACGACCAGTTCCGGTGGCAAGCGCTTGTACAATTGAGTCTTTGCCTTCCACAATTCCACCAGTTGGAAAGTCAGGACCTTTGACAAACTCAAGAATTTTTTCAAGACTAGCCTTGGGGTGGTTAAGCAGGTGAATTGTGGCGTCAATAATTTCACCAATATTGTGTGGAGGAATTTTGGTGGCGTATCCTGCCGAAATTCCGCTAGAACCGTTAACAAGTAAGTTAGGAAAACGAGCAGGTAGAACCACTGGCTCAATTTCTTCGTCGTCAAAGTTTGGAACAAACACCACTGTTTTTTTATCTAGGTCAACTAACATAGTTTCCGCAGCAAAAGCAAGCCTTGCTTCGGTATAACGCATAGCCGCTGGACTGTCTCCGTCTATAGAACCGTTGTTTCCGTGCATGTCTATCAGCGGAATGTTCATCTTAAAGTCTTGCGACATTCTAACCATTGCTTCATAAATAGATGAATCTCCGTGTGGGTGGTATTTACCCATAACTTCACCGGTGATACGTGCAGATTTACGATAAGGTTTCTCGGAAAACACACCCATTTTATACATGGCATAAAGTATTCTTCTCTGCACGGGTTTTAATCCATCTCTGACATCCGGAATTGCGCGATCTTGAATAATGTATTTAGCGTATCTGGCAAAACGGTCTGAAAATATTTCACTTAAAGCAGAGTCGGTAATGTTTTTGTCGATAAACTCATCAATTTTTTGTTTAATCTTTTGCATAGTGTTTTACCTATTCCTCGTCTGCTAGCTGCTCTTCTGGCATACCTTTTTCTTTAAGTGACAAGAAGTTATCGTTAGCATTAAAGTCCACGTTTTGCTCAATCCAGTCACGACGGGGCGCAACATCGTCGCCCATTAAGACAGATACATGGTGGTCAGACTCTTCAAAATCAGAGACGTTAACGCGAATAATGTTTCTAGTATTTGGATTCATTGTGGTTTCCCAAAGTTGGTCAAAGTTCATTTCACCCAAACCTTTGAAACGCTGAATTTGAAACTTACCCTCGCTTTGTGCTTTAATTAACTCTTCGTCAGACCAGCAGTAGATTTTTTTGGTTTTATTTGAAAGTTTGTAAAGAGGAGGGTTTGCAATATAAAGATATCCATGCTCA
>CAUUFL010000082.1:0-2890 GCA_963544545.1 uncultured Acholeplasmataceae bacterium | reverse complement strand
TTTCTAAAGCTAAAACTTTTTTTGCAATGTTTTTGGCTTTCTTTAAAAGTTTACGAGAAGGGTCAAATAATTTTTTTAAAAACATAAATTAGGTACCTCATTTTATTTAAAATTTAGTCAAGATAAGTTAATTTTTAGGGTAGTAGTTGAAATACTCACCTTTTTTTAAAAGCAACTCACTGTGAGTTCCACTTTCTATAATTTTACCATCTTTAAGGACAAATATGCAGTGGCTGTTTTGAATTGTAGAAAGCCTGTGGGCAACTACAATTAGTGTGTATTTACCCTTAATTTTGTCAAGTGACGCCTGTATAATACTTTCGGTTTTAGTGTCAATGTTGGCAGTAGCTTCGTCTAGTAAAATAAGTAGTGGGTCTTTACAAATTGTGCGTGCAAAAGAAATTAGTTGGCGTTCACCTGCCGATAAGTTCTTACCGTTTTCTTCCAAAACGTGCTCTAGTCCTTTTTCGTACTTTAAAACTAGGTCTGCACAACCCAAAAAGTCTAGCGTTTCCATGACTTTTTCTTTGGTTATTTTTGGGTTATTTAGAGTAATATTTGCCAAAATTGTGTCATTAAACAGGTAGACATCTTGTTGCATCACACCAATTTTTTTGCGAAGAGCGTTGAGTGAATACTTAGAGATATCTACGTTGTCTATTAAAATATGGCCTTTTTGAATGTCAAATTGGCGGGTAAGTAAATTTAAAATCGTGGTTTTACCAGAGCCAGTTTTGCCAACAAATGAGTAAGTTTTGCCACTCTCTAACTTAAAGTTAACGCCTTTAAGCACGGATTCGTTTAAAGCATACTCAAAATAAACGTCTTTAAACTCAATGTCAAACTTCTTAACTTCTTCAATCAGTTCGCTCTTGCTTTCTTTAATTTCGGGTTCTATTTCAAGAATTGTGTTAATTTTACTTGATGCAACCATAGTAGACTGAACTTCTACAAACTGCTCTGAAAACCACAAGATAGGGTGAAAGAAGGTTTCTATTAAAATAAAGAAAGGCGGAACTATGTAAATGTCTTGAATTGTGCCTTTTAAAATTAGGTTAAAGGCTACGTAAAACAGATAAACTCGGGCAACTGTTGAAACTCCGAAAATTATTGGTCTTAAAAAATTGTGCATCAACATAATTTTTAAGTTAGCCTTTAGTAGTTTTCTTTCATGCATGCAAAACTCAGCGTTCTTCTTGGCTTGTTTGCCAAAAACTTGAGTAATTTTCATTCCGCGGAAGTTTTCGGCTAGATAACCGTTGATTTTAGCCTTTTGGTTATCAGAAAAATCAAAAGATTTTTTGGTAAAAAAAGTGGTTAAAATTACTAAAATTATTAGCACTGGAATGTTTATCAACATGTAGAGAGTTAAAATTGGTGAAATTATTAGCATGTAGATAAAAATAGAAACAAATAAAAAGATATTTTCAAGAATTCCTGGCAATAGAGCTGAAAGAAAATAGTAAAGTTCTTCAGCAGACGAACAAACTCGAGAGGTTAAAGACCCTGTTTGGTTTTTTTGCATGTTACCAGCTGAAAACGAAAGTATTTTTTTAAAAGTTTCTAGTCTAATTTGATAAACGTAGTCTTGTCCGATTTTGTCAAGCTGTACAGAATTAAATAATTTAGCCAGGGCTGTGAAAACCGAAAAGAAGGTCAAGACAATTAAAGCAATTAAAATAGCCCAAATACCAGTGGCCCCAAGAAAAGTGCCTTTGCCGTCAACAACTTTCATGATTTTGCCAAAAATAGACTGAGGAAGTGCTGCTGAAAGTGAGAACAAAATAGACAAAAGAAAACTAGTAAGCAGAGTTTTTCTATGCTTACGAATTAGTTTTATATTGTTTTTAGTAAAAGCATCTTTAAGTCTCAGCATTATTCAAGACCTTTCATGCTCTGCGTCTGCATTAGTTTACTGTATTCTTGGTTTTTTAAAATAAGTTCAGTGTGCGTGCCAGAATCTGCAACTGTGCCGTTTTTTAAAATAAAAATGTTGTCGGCAGCCATGATTGAAGATATGCGGTGCGAAATTAGTATAACTACCATCTCGGGTGTTTTTAGTTTGTTAATAGAATCCAGGATTTTTTGCTCGGTCTTCATGTCAAGTGCGGAAAGTGCATCGTCTAAAATTAAGATTTTTGGGTTGTTTAAAAACGCGCGAGCCAGTGATATTCTTTGTTTCTCGCCACCCGATAAGTTTTTACCGTTTTCTAAAATCTTGGTGTTTTGACCATGTTCTAAGTTAGCAAGGGTGTTTTTTAAATCAAAATTAGTATATAGTTTGTCAAGCACTACTTGGTCTGTATATTTGTTTTTAAAATTAACATTGGCGGCAATTGTATCTGAAAACAAGAAACCGTTTTGAGAAACATAGCCAATTTGTTCAGCAAGGATGTTTTGAGATAGACTGTTAATGTCTACGCTTCCAATTAAACATTGGCCGTTTTCAGAGCTATAGACTTTTAGCAATACTTCGCCAATTGTGGTTTTACCAGAACCAGTGCGACCAAGTATGCCAATAGTTTGACCTGGTTTAATTTTTAAGTTTAAGTCTTTTAGCACCAGGTTTTTAGGGTCGTCTGGATAGGCAAAGTTAAAGTTTTTAAACTCAATTTCTGAAGTTAAATCAGCAGCCAGAATGTTATTGTTGGTTTTTAAGTATCTGGCAAACACAACTTCTTTTGTAGGTTTAACTTCAGTTTCGCTTTCCTTGTTTAGAGCACTTAAAAACACACGACGCGAAACCATGGTTTTAGAAAGCATTGTGACAAAATGACCGATTGCAATCAAAGGCCAAGAAAGGGTAAAAACATAGGTAAAAAACAAAATCATATCTTCAGACTGAAGTTTACCAAACACTTTACTTGGATAGATTATGATTAAGGAAAGC
>CAUUFL010000081.1:0-2931 GCA_963544545.1 uncultured Acholeplasmataceae bacterium | reverse complement strand
AAAATAGACATCGTAGGTCTGGCATTTAAGTAGGTAGGGTTAGCAGCAATTTCTTTCCAAAAATCTTTAACAACGGCAACTGCTAGTTCGTCTGCTCTGTCGTCTGCGTTTCCGTATCTTGGCCAGTCACCAGTTGTTTTAAAGTCCATAATTAAGTTAGTGCTTTCGTCGTATATTGGTTCTACTTGTCCGTATTTAATTGCAGAAAGAGAGTCTGCAACCACTGAAAGTCCTGCGATTCCAGTTGCAAAATTACGAGTAATTTCGTCGTCAAGTAGAGCCATTTGCATAGATTCATATGCATATTTATCGTGCATATAGTGAATGATGTTAAGAGCGTTAACATACAGTTTTGCAACTTCTTTCATTGCCGCTTTAAAGGCCTTGTAAACCGCTTTAAACTCAAATTTACCGTCTTTTAACAATTCAGTTTTAGGAAGAGTTATAACCTGTTCTCCAGTCATTTCATCTCTTCCTTGGTTGAGTGCATAAAGCAGAGTTTTAGCTAGGTTAGCACGCGCTCCGAAAAACTGCATTTCTTTGCCAACTGCCATTGGCGAAACGCAGCAAGCAATAGCGTAGTCAGAGCCATGGCACTTAGATATGGAGTTATCGTTTTCATACTGAATAGCTGAGGTTTCAATTGACACTTTTGCGCAATACTTCTTAAAATCAACAGGTAGTTTTTCAGACCAAAGCACAGTTAAGTTAGGCTCAGGATAAACTCCTAGGTTATAAAGAGTGTGTAGCATTCTAAAAGAAGTATTGGTTACAAAAGACTTAGTAGCACCGTTCATTCCAGCAATAGACTCAGTTACCCAAACAGGATCTCCTGAAAACACAGAGTTATACTCAGGAGTGCGGGCGAATCTAACCATTCTTAACTTCAACACAAAGTTGTCAATCAACTCTTGGGCTTCAGACTCAGTTAGCCTGCCTTCTTGTTTGTCTTTTTCAATGTAGATGTCAAAAAAAGTAGATACTCTACCTAGTGACATCGCAGCGCCGTTTTGCTGTTTAATTGCTGCTAAATACGCAAAATAAGTCCATTGAACGGCTTCTTTTGCAGACTGAGCAGGTAGCGAAATGTCAAAGCCGTATAGTTTTGCCATCTCTTTTAAATCAGCAAGTGCTTTGATTTGCATCTCTAGGTTTTCAATTTTTTGAATAATTTCAGGGGTATAGGGAAACTCAAAACTTGCTTTGCTTTTTTGTTTTTCTAAAATCAAGCGGTCAACTCCGTAAAGTGCGACACGGCGGTAGTCGCCAATAATTCGGCCACGTCCGTATCCATCTGGAAGTCCTGTAATTACGTGGTTGTGTCTAGCGATTTTAATGTTTTCAGGATACACATCAAAGACACCTTGATTGTGGGTTTTTCTGTATTTTGTAAAAATTTCTTCAGTGTCTTTGTCTAGTTCATAACCATATGAAGACAAGGCTTTTTTAGCAATTTTAATTCCGCCTTCTGCAAACAAAGCACGTTTTAAAGGTTTGTCGGTCTGTAGACCAACAATGCATTCTGGTGTTGTTTTGCTGTCTCCAAGTAAGTATCCAGGACCATATGCCAAAATATTTGAAGAGGTTTTGCATTCTGCGTCTAGAATTCCTTTTTTGGTTTCTTCGGCAAGGAGTTCGTTTAATTTTTCAACTTGTTTTAAGGTATTTTGAGTTGGACCGGCTAAAGTTAGTGTGAATTTTTTTGCTTCAGTGTAGTTAGCCTGAATAAAATCAGCAACATCAATAGTCTTTTTCCAACGGTTTCCTTTAAAATTTTCATAGTATCTCATAGCACAAATATTTTACCATTTAAAAATACAAAAAATTGTATATTTGCTTAGAGTTTTTAGGGTATTAAAGCAAATATTTTGATTAAAACTACTTGTTTTGTTGTTATAATGATATTGTTAGTATCTTTTTAAAAGATGTCACAAGGAGGTAATATGATAAATCCAAATTTAAAGAAAATTTCTAGAATTCAAACTCAAGAAGTACAAGACTATTCGTTTGAAGAATACGCAGTTCCAAAAACTACTTTTAAATCTCTTTTACTAAAAAGTTTGTTTTTCGTTGGTCTGCTTTCTGCTTTTGCTTTAGTTGTATTTTTCTTAGGTTATTATTTTATTTTTAGCAATACATCAGGTTTAACCGCAGATCAAAGAAAATCTAATTTACTTATCTTTTCAATAGTTTCGCTAAGTGCTTTTGCCTTGATGTTCTTGTTTTCGCTACTTGGCAATTTTGTGTCAATTGCTAGATTCTCAGTTTGGGTATACTCAATTTCATCAGGTGTATTTATCGGCGCAATTACTTTAGTTTTTGAAATGATTTTAAGAGGCGTTGGTATAATCGCCCTTAGTGCGACTGCTTTTGTGTTTTTAACAGTGTTAGTTTTAAACTTAAGCAATTGGGTCAGAGGAACTCGCAAGCTTTTCAAAGTTATGATGTTTCTAGGACTAACTGTCCTTTTAATGTCTTTAGTTAACTTAGTACTTTGGTTAGTTTTTAGAAACACCGACAATCAACTTTACAACAACACAACTTACCTTTGGTTGCAAATCGCGCTAAGCACTGTCTACATCTTATATTTAACAATAGTTTTGACCTTTAGCATTGAAGGGCTAAGAGAAGTTGCACAAAACGATGGTCTTGACAAAGGTTATTCTTATGTTGCGATTTTAGGATTGATTTCTACGCTTACTTGGATGTACATTGAGTTTTTAAAACTAGCAGTAATTATTGCGATGTTTTTTGCATCTAAAGCAACTGACTAATTGTATTTTTAAAGATTTATTTAGAAAAACCTTCGAAGGATATTCCTTTGAAGGTTTTTTATTATTTAGCATGTTTTTAAGTATTTTAAGATCAAACGAATAAATATATTTAGATGAATCCAGAACAACAAAAAATCATTGAAAGCAAAGATAAACA
>CAUUFL010000080.1:0-3024 GCA_963544545.1 uncultured Acholeplasmataceae bacterium | reverse complement strand
CAGTTGCTTTTAAAGAAACCGAGATTAACAGTACATACACTACAGACGAAGAAAACAACCTTACTTTTTTAGGTTTAATTGCTATGCAAGACCCACCTCGCGAAGAAGTAAAAGTTGCTATTGAAAATGCAAAATTAGCTGGTATTCAAACGATTATGATAACTGGCGACAATGTACAAACTGCAAAGGCTATCGCCAAAGACTTAAAAATAATTGAGTCTGATACAGATCTTGCAATTACTGGTGTTGAGTTAGATGAAATGACAGATGACAAGTTTTATGCGCAAATTAAGAGCATTAAAGTCTACGCACGAGTTTCACCTGAAAACAAAGTCAGAATTGTTGAAACTTGGCAAAAACACGGCAAAATTGTTTCTATGACCGGAGACGGTGTTAATGATGGTCCTGCTTTAAAGACTGCACAAATCGGTGTTGCTATGGGCAAAGTTGGAACAGAAGTCGCCAAAGTTGCGGCTGACATGATTTTAACTGATGATAACTTTGCAACAATTTTAAAAGCAGTTAAAGAAGGTCGAGGGATTTTTTCAAATATCCAAAAAGCTCTGCATTTTCTACTTGCTTCAAATATTGGCGAACTAATTACAATTTTTGTAATTTCACTAATCGGTCTGTTTGTCTTTAGACAAGAACTTGAACCTTTTACTTCAACCCAAATTTTGTGGATTAACGTAGCAACAGACTCATTTATCGGAATTGCGATTGCTTTTGAGAAAACTGATAAAAACGTGATGAAGTTAAAACCAAGAGACCCAAAAGCCGGCTTCTTTAAAAACGGACTAGGTATTTTAATCTTTACACAAGGTCTAGTACTTGGTTTGGCCGCAACCGCAGCATACCTAATTGCTTACCACTCAATCGCACCGCACGTAGCAAGTTCACTTAATTTAGATCTTTCTTACTACGGCAATGGTTTTACTTTAAATCAGTTTAAAGAGTTGTTTGGTTCAACTGCTGCTTTTTACACACTTTGCATTGCTCAGTTTATGTTTGTGTATTCTGCTCGCAACCGTCTGCAACCCTTTTATAAACAAAAAACTAACTGGTTTTTAAATATTGCTGTCATCATTTGTTTTGCTTTGCAAATGTCTTTAATTTTTATTCCTGGTGGCAAAGCATTTAGTTTAGTTAACTTCCGCCACATTACATGGCGCGGGTTTTTAACTATTTTTGGCTTCGGTGCTGTGCTTTTTGTCTTCTCAGAAATTACTAACTTAACTCTTCACTTCACAAAGTTTTATACAAAACACCAAAAATAAGCATAAAAACCCAAAAATCCCAAAGAACAGCGGGATTGTGGTATACTTTATATGAAAGTTAATAGATACATTTAATTGAGTGGCCGAGCCACTCAATTTTATTAAAGGAGTTTATTTTGCAAGAAACTTTTGAAAAAATTAAATTAAAAGTAGAAGAAGCTTTTAAAATCAAAGTGCTTTCAGTTAAGCAAACTACTGAATTTGGCGAACCTTACATCTCAATTACTCTGGACACCAATTCAGTTAACTCAGACTTAATGGGCGAGATTTCTGAAACTTTGGCTACTTCATTTCCAGAACTAAGCATATCACATGGTTTTTTAGTTGAGTCAAAAGGCTTGTATGTTACGGCTAAAAACCAGGCTGAGTTTACTGAGTACTTAGGTAAAATTCTTTGTTTCACTTCACCTCAGTTTAAGGGTTGTGCTACACTTACTAAGTTAGACGAAGAACACGCCTACTTTGAAACTAAAGTTAAAGCAGTTAAAAAAACTCTGAAAATCAAATTTCAAAATCTTTCAAATATTACACTTGAGTAGTAATTTTTTTAAAAAAATAAGGAGAAAAAATATGAAAAGAAAAGATTTAGTTGAACTAATTGACCGCATCACTGCACTTTACGAAGTAGACCGCGAACGCGTTAAGGATGCTTTTAAAAGAGCGCTTGAGCTAGGTTGCTGCTCTGAACATGGAGTTGAGTCTTGTCGTGTAAACATTAACGAAGAGCGCAAAGAAGTCAATGTCTACACACAACGCTTAGTTGTTTCAAGTTACTCAGATGCACAACGTTTTGACGGCAAAAGAATTTCGCAAATTACTTTAGAAAAAGCACACGAAAAGAAACCACGTGCCAAAGTTGGTGACATCATTGAAGAAGAGGTAGACCCACGTAAGTTTGGCTACAACGCCGCTAAAAAAGTCAAAGACCAGTTTAATATTTTAATTCGTGGCCTTAATCAAGAAAATATTTTTCAATATTTCTTAGACCAAGTTGGACAAATTATTAGTGTCAGAGTAATTTCAACTGACGAAAAAGGCATCCGCGTTGACGTTGGCAGAGACATTTCTGCCTTTATTCCCTATGACCAACTACTTGAAACTGAAAACCCACATCAAGGCGAAACTTTAAAAGTTGTTTTAACTTCAGTTTCTAAAGAAAGAGAAATAAATTTAAAACTTTCTCGCAAAGCCCCTGAGTTAGTAGAGCGACTACTTGAACAAGAAATTCCTGAAATCAAGGAAGGGATTGTAGAAATAATTGGTGTTTCTCGTGAAGCCGGAGAACGCTCTAAAGTTTGCGTGAAATCAAATCGTGAAAACATTGATCCGGTTGGTTCTTGTATTGGTGAAAACGGTATTCGTATTCGCAATGTTCGCCGTGCTCTTAACAACGAAAACATTGACTTGTTTAAGTATTCAGAAAATCCTGAAGACTTAATTAAGAATGCACTAACTCCGGCAGAAATTGTCAAAGTTGTGGCGATTGACACCGAAAACCTAGCAGCAACTGCGATCGTAAAAGACGACCAACTATCTTTGGCAATTGGCAAAGCCGGTTTAAACGTACGTTTGGCAATGAACGCAATCAAATGGAAAAAAATAGACATTAAATCAGCCACTCAGGCCTATGAAGAGGGAATAGTATATTGATGCTAAACAACCCCCGCACTTGTTTGGTTAGTAAAAAGAAACTTGCCAAGTGCTATTTAATTCGTTTTTTTGTTGAGTCTGTTCAAGTAAAAATTGA
>CAUUFL010000079.1:0-3049 GCA_963544545.1 uncultured Acholeplasmataceae bacterium | reverse complement strand
CTGACCAAACTCAAACTAAAATTATTGTGGCTAACACCACAACTTACTTTATCTTAAGATATTTCCGTAAACAGTATAAAGTTAACTTTGAAGTTAACTACAACGGTAATCATTTTAGTGATGTTACTGAGTCTCTTGAACCTAGCCAAACAATTAAGTATCAAGGCAAAGTCCGCAGACCTGAGTTTGCCCCAACCATGATTAAAGAAGGATATACTTATACCTTTAAACATTGGCAGTTAAAAACTGACATGAACGGTGAATATAAGGAAATTTCTGCTTTTGACTTTAGTTCAACTACTGTCAATAAAGACATTACTTTAGTTGCTTTCTTTGAAGAAAAACAAACTACTGTGAACTACACTTTAAAACACGTGTTGCCAGGAGTTGACAATATCCCTGAAAGAATAGAACTTGAAACTAAAATAGGCGTAGTAAACTCAATTGTAAAAGTTACTGAGGCTGACCGTCTGGCTAGACTAGAAGAAGGTTTTGAACTTGCTCCTTTTTCTGAAGAGAAAAAAATACTGGCAAACGGGCAAACTAGTTTTGTTTTAAATTACAAAAGAAAAATCTTTACTGTAACTTACGACTATAATGGAGGTGAAGTTAACAGCAACTCACACACCTCAGTTCAGTATAAATACCAACAAATTATTAAAGATGTTAAACACCCTACTAAAATTGATCCTAATGCAGAAATAATTTATAAATTTAGACGATGGGTAAATGCTTTGGACAACTCAAGTATTTCGTTTGACCCTGACAATTCTCCAACTACAGTAACCAGCGACCTTACTTTGAAAGCACAATGGCAAGAAACTCAAGCCACCCGCCCTGTTTATGTTCGTTTAGTTTGGGAAACTCTAGATAACTCACCAGATGAAGTTAAAGAATTGCCGTATCCAATTGACGTGACAATTGGCGGTAAAATTGATTTAAAAAGGTTTGATTCAATTATCAGTGAATATTTGCGAAACAACCCACATCCAAACCACATAAGCGACTACACAAAGAGTCAAAATACCGTATTTGAATTGGTAGTAACAAAAGAAAAAGACAAGAAGTTTTTAACCGCTTACTACAAGGCCAATACCTACACAGTTAGGTTTTATACCTATAATGAAACCGATTCTTCTTCTGTTTCTGACTATATTAAAAATGGTGAGACAGTTAAATATTCACAAACTGTTTCAAAGAAATTCTTAGATGAACTTGCTCAAATCAAACCAATTACAACAGACCAATATTTTGACTATGAGTTTGATCGCTTTTTAGTTTCAGGCACTAAGTTTGACCCAACAGTTGCTTACAACAAAAACGTATTCTTAGAGGCTAAATATAAAAAGAAAAAAGTTACTGTTGAAATCACGCCAACTGTTGACGACGATGACTTAGATAAAGTAGAAAATCCAACGTGGCCATCTATTCAAGAAACTGCTGGCAATTACTTTAGGTTTAATACAAATACTAATGTCAAAAAAGGTTGGAAAATTGTTGGCTGGACTTCCGCTCCAAAAGAAAAACCAGGTGACTTTATTATTACTAGAAATACTACTAAAGTCTACGCAGTATTTGCGCCAGACTACACTACTTACACAATTGAGCATATTTTTGAAGGAATTGAAGGAGATATCCCTGAAGAAGTTCGCACAGTTACCAGAAGAGCAATTTCTAACACCCAAGTAACTGTTGACGGCAAAGATGGTATGTGGAAGTACTACCACGGCTTTACAATGTCAGATAGCCTGACTCAAAATATTGCGCCAGACGGTTCTACCGTATTTAAGTTAAGATACATACGCAAAGTTTTTGAAATCACTTGGGACAGACATTTTATAAATCATTATTACTTTTCTAACCAAGGTCTAAAAATAAACGATATGCCAACTAAACTAATGCTGAAGTACGGTGCAAAAATACCAAAACCGTCAATTAACCCAACAATTGTTTTCCACGGCCGCACTTATAGATTTAAACACTGGCAAGACAGCAAAGAAATGAATGGTGCTTATTTAGAAACTTCTGCATTTGATTTTAATGCTTACAGAATTGCCGGACCTGTTGATCTATTACCTTTCTTCGAAGTTGAAATTCACAAAGTCAATTACCAAATCGTACACTACCTTGAAAAACAAGGTGAGTCTGCTGATTTAAACGACAAGTACGACGAAATAATTGAAACTAAGAAAGACCAATTAGTTGAATTGGGTGCAAAATACGAAGCGTATCCTAAATTAAACAACGACCTTTACTATTTAGATACAAGTAAAGCAAATCAACTAACCGCTGAATTAACTCCGGGTGTAAATACCGTGAAAGTTTATCAGTACTATTCACTTAAGTCTGTCACTGTATACTACAAAAAAACTATTAACGACCAATATCCAGAAGGCGTGCAAGTTAAAATGACTCGCTTGGTGAACCTATCTCGCAAACTTCCGGATACAGATTCTGAGACCTTTGCGGGTTGGTCTAATTATCCTGCTAACATTGATGGACCTCTAACTAAATTTGTTGCCCCTATTACTAAAGAAAGTATTTACTTATATCCAGTCTACGTAGCCAAAGAAAGAGACATTACTTATGAAATCAGAAAAGAAAAATTAGACGGTGAATACGAGATAACCAAATTTAAAAAAGACAAAGCAAAAATTGGTTCATTTTACGCCGCTAAATATGAAAACCCTGAACCTGAAAAATACGAAATGACTTTTTCAAATCCAACTATCACAGTTCACAAAGACGACCAACACAATGTTGTTACTATCTATTTAAAACTACACGTCTATAAAGTAACTTTCAATGTGGAAGGAGCCCCTCAAGATCTATACCGCTTATATGAACGCAGTCTTAAACATGGTGCTGCAATTGGCAAAATTGAAATAAGTCAAGTTGAATATTACGGTTTTGACCGTCTGGATTTCCGAATTGACGGCCAAAAAGTTGCAAAACACAATTTAGCCTACATTGAAACTTATTTAGTTACAAAAAACACAGAAGTCTCCTTGAAATTTGGTTGGTATGAAGAAGTTAAATATCAGTATCC
>CAUUFL010000078.1:0-3079 GCA_963544545.1 uncultured Acholeplasmataceae bacterium | reverse complement strand
GCAAAAGTCTTAAAAATTATACCATATTGACGACTAGATTTGTCAAAATAATAACTAGATTAAAATACGAATGATGCAACCAAAAGGTATATTGAAACTGCTAAAAAGTCGTTTAGTGTAGTTAACGCAGGACCAGTTACATCGTTTGGCGAAATTTTAACTTTTTTGGCAAGTAGTGGAATGAGAGTGCCAATAACTGCAGCAATTACCATTGATAAAAACATGGAAATTCCGACACAAAACGCCATGTTTAACGCTAAATGAGGATGTTTATCAAAACCTTGAAAGTGTCCGTATTTAGTGCCGATTGCTACAAACGAAAAGACGATTGCAAACGCGAAAACTGCCGAAATCACTGAGTTTAGTAAAGCAATCGTTATTTCTTTTAAAATATGCTTATAAATTGCCCTTCGCTTATTTAACTTATCTTTGGAAATCAAGATAATTGTGAAACCCATAGACTGGCTGCCAATATTTCCGGCCATGTCTAAAAGCAAGGCCTGAAATAAAATTAAAATTGAGACTTTTTGGATAGTTGAGTCAAATACTAAAATAAATCTAGCAATTAGCAGCGCCAACACTATTGAAACAACCAACCACGGAAGTCTATATAAAAACTTTTTAAAAGGTGGTGTGTCTATATCCATTTTTTGGAAACTTTGTAGTTTTAAATACTCTTTTTCAGTCTGCTCAACAATTTCGTCCAAAATATCGTCGGCGGTGATTATGCCAAGCATATTTTGTTTTTCGTCAATTACCGGCATTGCTAGTAAGTCGTATTGGCGAAATATGCCAATCGCTTCTTTGATTGTCATTGTGTCTTTTAAGAAGTGGTATTCGTAAATAATGATGTCTTTAAGTGAGTCTTGACTGCGGGCTTTAATTAAGTCTTTTAAGTCAATTACTCCCTTTAACTTGTTTTTAGCGTCAACCACATAAACAAAGTCAATAAAGTCTGTTTCTTTGGTGTGTCTAAGTACGTAGTCGGTTGCTGCTTTAATATCCATCTCTTCATTTACACAAACATACGCTAAGTTCATGATAGACGCACATTTTTCTTTGTCGTAAACTAAAAGTTTTTTAATGTCTAGGTATTTAGAAGATGTTAGTAAATTTAGAATTTTACTTTGTTTTTCTAAACTAAACTCACCAATATATTCACGAAGATCATCTATTTCTAAGTTATCTAAAATTTGTTTTTGCTCGTGTTCTTTAAGTTGTGTAAAAAACTCACTTTGCACATCTTTTTCTAAATACACAAAAACTTTAGCAGCCTTTGGTTGAGTTAAATAACTCAAGACTAATTTTTGTTTCTCAAAATCAAGTTCGCCGAAGTTTTCGGCAATTTCGTAGGCCTCAAAACTTTTTAGGTATTGTTTGGTTTTAAGAGACTTACTAATTTGTTTAAAATCAAACTCTTTATTTTCGCTAAACATAATAAGTAACCTCTTTTTTAACCTAGAGTAGGGAGCGGTAATTTAAAGGCAGCCACTAACACTAAAGTTAAAGTAAAGTGTGCAACTAACGCCAAAGTATCGCAAACTGTGGTAATAATAGGACCAGCGGCTGATGCTGGGTTGATTTTGATTTTTTTAAAAAACATCGGAATTAACATCGCAATTAGTGGAGACAGAAATAACACAACTAGTAAAGTTAGTGAGTTAATAAAGGCGTAGATTGCAGAAACTCGGTAGATTGAAACGGTTTTCGGAATTGCATTTTTGTAGCTTAAAATAAATAAGAAAGAAAAGCCAAAAACCAAAGCAGAGACAGTTAAAGCGGTATACAATCCTGCTTTAAACTCTTCTAAAAACGATTCTTTGTCGATTTTTCCAAAACGAGAAAGTCTAACTAAAGAACCAGAAAGAATTTGGGAAGACACGTTGCCAGGACATCCCAAGATTAAGGGTTGGATGGCCGTAATTATTGCGATATAGGCAAATTTAGAGACTTTTGGTTCAAATACTGAAGTAACAAAAGAAAGTGGGATTGAAAGTAATATTAACAGAATTAACCAAGGCAGACGAGTGATAGCTTGTGCAAAAATTTTCCGGCGAGTTAGGGATTTTGCCGAAAGCAAAGAAAGTTGTGCAATGTCTTTGTCGGCCTCAGTTCTAACAACATCTAAAATGTCGTCTAGGTTTAAAACCCCTAAAAATATACCGCCTTTGGAAACTACCGGAATTTGAAACTTACCTGTGTTGTTCAAAGTTGCCGCAGACTCCTCAATGTTATCAGTGTCATAAACTACTTCAGTCGGTTCAATTAACTCGCTGACCTGTTTAGGCGAGCGAGTTTTGACTAAAGTTTTTAAAGAAAGCATGCCCTTAAAAACTCCGTTTTCAGAAGTAACTATTAGGGTGGAGATACTTTCTGCATCTTGAGCGTGTTCAATTACTTGTCTAGTTGCTACTTTGACATCCATTGTGTCAAAAACAACAAGTGTGCCTTTAGACATATAAGAACCTGTTTTATCTTCTCGGTATTGAAGCAAATTAGTAATTTCTTTATAGTTGGTTAACTTAGTAATAATTTCGTTGTATTCATCTTCCTTTTCTTTTTGGAGAAACTTAATAAAGTCAACTAAATCATCTAAACTTTGTTCGTTTAAGACTTCTATTTTTTTTAAGTTAGTCAGTTCATTTAGCACAAATAAAGCGTTTTCGTTAGTTAGGTATGCAAAAAACACAGCAATAGTTTTGCTGTCAATTAGTTTAAGAACTTGCCTGCGCTCCGTCTCTTTTAATTCAGTAAACAAAACAGACAAATCAAAACCGTGCATTCCTGTAAGTTCTTCAAGAATTTGCGCTTTATTAACTTTTTTATAAAGTAAGTCTTTAAACATGGTTAAACTCCGTAAATTGTTTAGAAAGCGATTTAGTTATTAAACATATTTTAAATTATTTTTATGCTTTATGCTACATAAAAGGGGTAAACAAAGCTGGTTAGTTTATTTGTAAATTATATTGATTACAATTTTAGAAATTTATTAAAATTTAGCGCAAACCACTACACCTAAAACACTGTGGACGTCTTGCCAGTCTAAATAGCCAGCGTTTGAGATGTTTTGCACGCTTGG
>CAUUFL010000077.1:0-3090 GCA_963544545.1 uncultured Acholeplasmataceae bacterium | reverse complement strand
GCTCTTGGGACACAAAAATGTCAAAACCACCGAAATTTACACAGCGGTTTCAGATAAACTAGTCTTTGAACAATTTCAAAAGGCTAATGCTAGAAAGGAAGGCAAAATATGCGAAGATTCGAAGTCGTAACTGAATATAAAAACCAAAACATCGAAATACCGGTTCGGGCAACTAAGGCTTCTGCTGGGTATGATTTTGCTGTGGCAAAAGACACTTTAATTAAAGCAGGTGAAATCAAAAAAGTACCAACTGGCATTAAGGCTTGTTTTTCTCAAGATGAGTTTCTGATGTTAGTTGCACGTTCTTCACTTCCAATTAGAAAAACTTTAATGCTGCCAAACGGAGTCGGAATAATTGATGCTGACTACTATGGAAACGAAATTAACGAAGGCCACATCTTAGTCCTTCTTTACAACTTTGGTAAAGCCGATATTTTACTAAAAAAAGGTGAAAAAATCGCCCAAGGTATTTTTATCAACTACCAAAAAACTAAAGAAAAAACTGACTTTAAACTAAGAACTGGTGGCTTTGGCTCGTCTGACAGTTAGTCTAAAGCCTTTATGCTTTTATATAATATATAATTATATAGTGAGGTTTAAACCATGGAAATTAAAAAACTAGCAGATTATATAGCACCTGTCAAAGACTTTCCAAAACCGGGAATTGACTTTAAAGACATCACTCCTTTAATGCAAAATGGAGATGCTTTTTCAACTGCAATTGACAAAATGTATGAGTTTGCCAAAGCCAACGGTGCTACTATAATTTGTGGACCTGAGGCCAGAGGTTTTATTTTTGGTTGCCCTGTTGCCTATAAATTAAACATTGGGTTTGTCCCGGTTAGAAAACCAGGTAAACTACCAAGAAAAACTCTAGACATGGCCTACTCACTAGAATATGGCACCAATACTTTGTCAATTCACGCAGACGCGATTAAACCAGGTGATAAAGTCGTGATTGTTGACGACCTTTTGGCAACTGGTGGCACCGTTAAATGCACAATTGACATGATTGAAAAACTAGGTGGCCAGGTTGTCGGATGCTGTTTCTTAATTGAACTTAAAGACTTAAAAGGTCGCGAACTTCTTAAAAACTACAAAACTTTTACTTTGCTTGAATACTAATAAATAAACTTTTTTAAAATGATTGAAACCAAATTCGCTGAACTATATCAAAACTTAATTAACACAATTGACACATATATTAAAAACCCAGACAGTTTAAAGTTAATTGAAAGGGCTTTTTTAGTCGGCGAAAAATATCACGACAATCAGTTTAGAAAAAATGGAGACCCATATTTTACTCATCCAATCGCGGTTACTCAGATTTTAGCAGACATGCATGCAGGTCCTGAAACTTTAGCCGCTGGTTTGCTTCACGATACTCTTGAAGACACAGACTTGCCAAAGACAGAACTGGCTGAAATGTTTGGAACAGAAATTGCTAATCTTGTTGAAGGTGTGACTAAAATCTCAAAAGTTGAGTTTAAAACCGACACCACCCAGGTTGAGTATCAGCAAAAAATGCTAATCGCAATGGCTACTGACATCAGAGTGGTTATTATTAAAATCGCAGATCGCCTTCACAACATGCGAACACTTAAGTTCCAAAACCCAGACCGACAAACCGCGATTTCCAAAGAGACTCTAGATATCTACGCACCACTCGCCCACCGCCTTGGTATGTTTAGAATTAAAGCAGAACTTGAAGACATAGCACTGAAATACACTGATAACGACACATATAAGTACATCTCATCGCTTCTTAACAACACCAAAGACCAACGCGAAAAGGAAATAAATCAAATAATTTCGGCAACCACCGAAGTTTTAACTAAAAACACCGACATCAAGTTTGAAATCAAAGGCCGCATTAAAAATATCTACAGTATCTATAAAAAATTAGTTATCTTAAAAAAAGACTTTGAAGATATCTACGACCTTTTGGCGGTTCGTATAATTGTTCCAACAGTTGCAGATTGCTACTCAGTTTTGGGCTTAATTCACGCTAACTTTACACCAATTCCAAAACGCTTTAAAGACTACATTGCGATGCCTAAACCTAACTTATATCAGTCTTTGCACACCACCGTGCTTTTTTCAATGGGTCAACTTTTTGAAGTGCAAATTAGAACTTTTGAAATGGACGAAGTCGCAGAACTCGGAATCGCTGCCCACTGGGCATACAAAGAAAACAAGGTCTACTCAAAGGAACGCGAGCAATTTGAGTTGGCCGAAAAACTCAAATGGTACGCTGATTTGCTTAAAATTTCTAAAGACTCAGATGAAACCAAAAAAGAAGCCGCTGAGTTCGTTGAAAACATCAAACAAGACATTTTAAACGCCAATGTCTACGTCTTTACACCTGACCGCAGGGTAATTGAACTGCCAAATGGCTCTACTCCAATTGACTTTGCCTATGCAATTCACACTCAAATCGGCACTACTATGGTTGGAGCTACTATTAACAACAAAATGTCGCCGATTGACACTAAGTTAAAAACTGGTGATATTGTGTCTATTAAAACCGCGAAAAACGCAATTCCTTCAATTGACTGGCTTAAAATTGCCAAATCTTCTCGTGCTAGAACCAAAATTAAGAACTTTTTAAACACCTATTACCGAGATGAACTGATAAAATCTGGCAAAGAAGAACTAGAGCGAGAACTTGTTAAAGCCAAAATTACTGACTTTACGATGGATATGGACTTTGTTGAAAAGAATTTTGAAAAGCAAAGTTTCCAAACTTTGGATGACTTTTACTTTGAAATTGGCAAGAACTTACTTTCTCCCAAAACAGTAATTGCCAAAATTAACGGAACAGAACTAACTAAAGAAGGTGCCTTGGAAGCCCAACTTAAAAAAGCCTCCAGAGGTCTTGAAGCGGCTTCCAGCACTGGTGTAATTGTTGAGGGCTTAAACAAACCGCAAGTTAAGTTAGCGCTTTGTTGTAATCCGGTTTACGATGATGAAATCAGAGGCTATGTTTCTAAAAACTCAGGTATAGTTGTTCATTTAAAAGCTTGTGTGAACTTAAAAACTTTAGACCAAAACAGAGAAATCCAGGTGTTTTGGGGAAAATCACCAAAC
>CAUUFL010000076.1:0-3090 GCA_963544545.1 uncultured Acholeplasmataceae bacterium | reverse complement strand
TTCGTTGGGTTAAAATTGCTGGTAAAACCAACAGTATGATCGTAAAAGGAATCCTGGACTTCACACCTTTTAATTTAGTTGGACCTTACAGTCAATCTACTAAAGATGATTGGTATCTTACTTTTTACAGCGCTATGCTAAAAGACATGGAAAAAATAATTGGCACTACTTTATATTCACCTACTAAAACGTATTCTTTATCGGCTTTTGGAATTGATCTGGTAAACGACGAACGTTATGACACTGAGCCTACAGACTATGCTTTAGAGATTTATGGTAACACTAAATCTGGTTTTGTTCACGAATACCGCGGAATAGACCTAAAGACCATTATGCCTGCTGGCTTTGATGAACAAAAATGGGGTATTGCATATACTCCAGATTCTAAATATACTTTCTGGACTAATGAAATAAAAAGTTTAAACTATACCAATGATTGGCATGTTCATGCTAAAGTCAAAACAAGATATGAGCATATTCTATTTGTCAATATTGCTGGTATCAAACCTTGCCGTATTATTTAAGTTATTTAAATAAATCTATTTAATCTTTAAGTAAAACACCTAGGTTTATTTAACCTAGGTGCTAGTAGAATCAAATTAGAATTTTAAAAAATCAAAATATCGTTAAACCGGTATTTCTTAATTTTAAAAAAGTTGCTTTTAGGAGGAACAACATGACAAAAAAACAAAAAAGTTTTTTAATAACGTCTATTTTACTCACCACATTAATCGCAATTGTTTTATTTACACTTTTTATTTTTGCACATCCTAAACTTTATTTTACTAAAGCCAGTGGACTTGCAAATTTAAGTTTTAAAAAAACGAGTCAAAAATACAAATTGCGTTTAGTGGTACCAGAGACTATAGACACTACCAAAACCCAATTTATTAGTATCCAAGTAGACTGGTTTACAACTAGTGCTTTTGGCAAAATTACTGCAGTTAAAGCCAAACCAGGTAAATACTTGGCTTTTGACTTTACAGATCGTCAACACGACTCTGAAGTTTTTACAATCTATACGCAAAACCTATTTGGAATTAAACAAGAGTATGACGTTATTGTTGATTACTCTAACTTTTTGCGTGTATTTTTCTCAGAGGCCAGAGACGGTGAAGTTCCACGCAGTCCAATAATTTTGCCTTACTATAAATTAGTCTCTGAGTATAAACATATTTACGAAGAATTGCTTAAAATCGAACACTACAAGCGCTTTAACCGCGAAGGACTAGAAGACACTTTTACTTTTGACAAAGAAACCGTTTTTAATAAAGACAAAGCAAATGGCCACGCTTTTATTGTTAACAACGACAACCACATTACTTTAATTTACGACTTTTTGCTACCAGGAATTTTTGCAAATCAACACCAAAAAACTCAAGTTTTTGACTATATCGCAAAGTCAAACACTCAATTTAAAGCCTTTGACCCGAAAGACAAAAACCTAGATATTCAGTTTAAAACACCACCATTTTATTTAACTGAGTTTTTAGGTTGGTACTATATTGATCCAACTGGAAAACAAGTTAACATAAAACCTGGTGAAAACGTTGATATTCCGAAATTTGTAAAATCTGAACTTAGACTAATTGCTAGATACAACTCAACCCTTGACCCTGACAAAATTGGCGATGAATTAAACAAACAAGGTTTAGTTGCGGTATCTTACTTCAATGGCGCTGAACGCGTGTTTTTTGATGTAGTTAGAAAAGGCGATCCTATTAAAAATCACTTATTTCAAAAACCAGGATATGCTTACGCTGGTTGGTATAAGGACAGCCAATTGACTGAAAAATTTGATTTTGCAACAGAACGCGCAGAGAAAAACATTTCGCTTTACTTAAAGTTAGTTAAAGTAAACGACCCACAAACTCCAAAACCACAAAAATACCACACTGTGCAGTTTATTACTCCGCAAGACGCAAACCAATTGTTGCCACTTACTCATCCTCACGGTGAAAAACTAGATAAAAATTATTTGATTCCAAGTTTAGTTACTAGATTCGACAAAGACGGCAATTTCTATGAACTAGATTACTGGAATGTAGTAAATCCAATAACTGGTAAAGAAACTAAATTTGACTTTGACAAACCAATCACCGAAGACTTGATTTTAAAAGCAGTGCTGAAAAAGAAACCATTGGTTGTTGAAAATACTAAATACATAATTAAAAAACTATATGAGTCTGTTGATCAAGCAGGTGAATTTATTGAAGACAAAACCCAAGAAGAAACTGTGCTTGGCCAAAAACCCAACGAAGATGTCACCTTAAGTGCAGATAAAACCACAGCACCTTATGGCTTTACTTTGTCTCCAGACACTATCTTGACAAAAACAATAAAACCAGACGGAACAACTGTATTTGAACTTAGATATGTTAGAAACAAATACAAGGTTAACTTTGAAGTTAACTTCAACTCAACTCAGTTTCCTAATGCTAACCCATCAACTGAGTCAGACCAAACAGTTAGACACGAAGGGAAAGTCCAAAAACCAAGCGCAAATCCAACTTTAACTAAACCAGGATTCCAATATGTTTTTAAACACTGGCAGTTAAAAGATGAGATGAATGGTCAGTATAAAGAAACCAAGCCTTTTGATTTTAAAAACTCAAAGGTCACAAGAAACCTAACTTTGGTTGCTTATTTTGAACAAAAAACAGTATCGGCAACCTATACTATTAACCACGTATTTGAAGGAATAGAGGGTCAACCTGACCGCACTATTTCTGAAAACTCGCACACTGCACAAGCCGGAACTAAAATTACTGTTAACCGAAATAGTAGATTAGTAGGTTATGACAATGGTTTTATTGTTGCTCAGCAAGATCAGACTAAAACTATTGAAGCAGATGGTTCAACTGTTTTTACTTTAAGGTATATTCGCAGACGCTTTAGTGTAAACTACGAAGTAAACTTTAACTCAAATTACTTTGACAACGCACAAGCCAGCTATATTCCAAGTCAAAATGTAGAGTTTGAAGGATACGCCAAAAAACCGGTACAAGCACCTACTTTGACCACACTTGGCTACCGCTTTGTCTTTAAACACTGGCAACTTAAATCAGAAATGAACGGTGAATACAAAGA
>CAUUFL010000075.1:0-3139 GCA_963544545.1 uncultured Acholeplasmataceae bacterium | reverse complement strand
TCGGCCCAGCATATGCACTAATTACTGGCGTAATTTACGACCTTTTGTTTGGGTTTTTAAATTCACTTGGTTATCTGCCGATCTACGGATTTGCAACTTATTTTTGGGTACTGATTTACTCAATTATTTGCTTTAAAAGAATTTCTAAATTAACTATTTTTTTGGCAACCTTTTTTGGATATCTTGGCTATATTTTGATAAATACTTTTGCCACTTGGTTTTATTTTGGCAAACTTGCTTTTTTAAGCCTGTTGCTTCGCTTAGGTTTAACCTTAATTTTCACACCAATTTTATTTGCCCTAATTTGTCTGCTAATCAATAGATTTAGTGAAATTGATAAGTTAAATATCACTAAAATAGAGTTTCTTAAAACCAAAGAATTAGAATACTAATTTAAAGTCTTTCGCTAAAAACTAACGAAGGAAAAACAACCGCTGATTTTTGTGCTTCGCCAAAAAATAAAATTGAAAGTTTATTTAGTGCTGCCTTAAATTGCTGACCGTGATTTGGGTGAGTTAAATGCACATGCTCGTGCAAAATAGTTCCAATAGCAAACTCTTCTTTAAAACAGATCAAAATTGGATTTAAAATAATTTCGGTCTTATCATTAACAGTGCGTTTGCATTTGCCATAGTAGCCTTTGACTAATTTAAAACTATAGTCGTTTGCAACGGCGGTAAGTTTTTCTTTTGTGTGGTTTAGAAATTTAAAAAGAAAGTCTTTTAGTACTTTAGTGTAAAACTCTTTTGTTGCAGTTTGTAATGTTCTGTATTTAGAACTAAAGAAGTAGGTAAATTCTCCGTCAAATCCAAACACATTTTTTTGCAACGTTGCACTTGGCAAAAAGTCATAGATTTTGCCAAAAACCATCACTTTATTTTTTTGAGAAACTTCCTGATTATACTGGCGAAAATAGTAAAAAACTTCACTTTGAACACTTGAGTTATTTACTATTTTTTCGCCTTTTAAGGCGATTTCACGAAAATTATATTGATACAAATAAGGACTTGGAAAAACTAAAACTGGTTGTATTCCCTCGCATGTTAAGTAACTTCTTTTTATGTTTTGATTAAACCTAATTAGAACTTTTCCAAATTTCTTAGTTACAATAAAACAATCTTCTCTCATTTTTTTCTAATCATAGAATATGGTTCAACTTTGGCATTTAGTTTCACGTAAACCTTGCTCATCGCATGGTTTGCAGTTTGGATTTCTTCAAAGTTTTCATTCCATAATTTTAAAACTTTAAATGTTCTTTCTTTGCCTAATGGAGCCATTAACTCAATTTTATCACCAACTGAAAAGTAGTTTCTTTGTTGAAACAAATAAACTCCTTTTTTAACTTCTTGGTTTAAATAAAGACCACAAAATGCTTGATTTGGTTTAGTGGTATTTTGGTCAAAAAGCACTTTAGTTTCAGCAGGTAAATTATCTAAGTGCCCAGTTGCGCTTAGTCTGTTTTCGGCAGCCTTTAATTTTTGGCTATATTTTTTAACTGATTTAATTTTTTTAGTTTCATAAATTTCGTCAAGCATTTGACGATAAGTTTTCACAACAGTAGCAATGTAGTGTAGAGACTTCATTCTACCTTCTATTTTAAGCGAAGACACATCGGCCAAAACTAAACTTTTAATATGTGGCACTGCATTTAAGTCCATAGCAGAAAATGAAACAGGCTCGTCTTTAAGTTGTTTATCACCTGAAAACAAAAAATACTCCCAACGGCAGCTGTGTGCACAACCTCCGCGGTTGGCGTCTCTACCTGTAAAAGTATTTGAAAGGGAGCATCTACCTGAATAACTCATGCACATACCACCGTGGATAAACACCTCAATGTCGAGTCTATGTCTGTCAAGATTTTTAATTTCTTTAATTGAAAGTTCTCGGCCCAAAACTATTCTTTTTACTCCAAGTTCTTTCCAAAACAAAATAGTGCGTGAGTTGATAACACTTTGTTGAGTTGACAGATGTATTTCTAAATTAGTGTATTTACGAGCAGCCTGAATAATGGCAAAAGACGCACATATAATGGCGTCAACTCCTGCTATTTCTAACTCTTGTAAATAGTTTTTCAAACCTTCTAAGTCTTCGTTGTGTGGCAAAATATTGGCAGTCACATATACTTTTTTGCCAAGAGAATGCGCAAACTCACACGCTTCTTTAATTAATAGGATTGTGAAGTTAGAAGCACGCGCGCGAAGAGAAAACTCAAGCCCGCCAATAAAAACGGCATCTGCTCCGTAGATTAGTGCGTATTTTAATTTTTCAATATCACCAGCTGGTGCTAATAGTTCGCTCATTTTTTATACACCGTTTTAGTTTCTGCAAAACCTGTGTCTTGCAAGTCGCTGTATTTTGCTTTAAATTGTTCAATATCTGTATCTAAGATGTTATTTTTTTGATAAAGACTAAGTGCATCTATTGCGTATTCATCTGAAAAAAACAAAGAGTCTATCGCAAAATAACTAAGAAAAGTATTTAGTTTTGCAATATAACTAAACATCTGCGTAGTTTTACCGCGAAATAAATAGGTGCCAAATTTATCTTCAAGCACATTTAATTTTTCTGCTCTATTTTTTTCTTTTAAAAACAAGTCTGCCCTATTTTTTAAATCCAAGTTGTGCTTAAATTTTTTGTTGTATATAGAAAGTAAATGGCGCTTTGAGTGAAACATTGAAAATCTGCCGTGTCCTTGGAAAAAAAGATTAAAATTAGGATTTTTTTGACTAATTTCACAAATATTTTCAATAGTAATTTCTTTGGCTAAAAATACCCCAAAAAACCCAAGTTCGGAAATAGTTTGAACTTCTTGCCAGTTGGTAATTAAAGTTTCCGGGTTATATACACACTTGCTTAATAAGTTTTCTTCTTTCAAAAACTGAGCAACACCAATGTCGGCAACAATATAACCAATGATGTTTTCTTTGTGTTTAAGTTTTTTTAAATAATTTTTAAGCGCAGGGAAATCTCGATCATAGGCCATAAAAGAAAGATCGATGAAGGCTTTGTGGTTTTTTAAATAAGTATTAATTTCTTCAACTGTAAAACGGTGATAGCATTTATATGAAAACTCAGTTCTCAAAACCAACGTAGCATCAACATTCTCGTATTTTGCTATGTCAAGTGGATATATTAAGTA
>CAUUFL010000074.1:0-3163 GCA_963544545.1 uncultured Acholeplasmataceae bacterium | reverse complement strand
TAAAAAAACTAAAGGAGCAGGTATGCAGAAAAATCAACAAAAAACAGTAGTGCTTGGAATGTCTGGTGGTGTAGATTCCGCAGTTTCTTTAAAACTACTTTTAGACCAAGGCTACAAATGCATCCCTGTTTACATGAAAAACTGGGACAGCACCACTAATTTTGATGTCCTTGGAAACCCTAATTTAAATGACGATGTGTGTCCGCAAGAGAAAGACGCTAAAGACGCAGAGGCTGTTTGCAGGCAACTTGGTGTTGAGTTAGTTAGAGTCGATTTTTCAAAAGAATACT
Source organism: uncultured Acholeplasmataceae bacterium (assembly GCA_963544545.1). GTDB lineage: Bacteria > Bacillota_I > Bacilli_A > Acholeplasmatales > Acholeplasmataceae > CALISC01. The sequence continues at coordinate 2,873 of CAUUFL010000074.1, read as the reverse complement.
GGGACCGTGTATTTCAGTATTTTTTAGCCGAATTTCAGGCTAACCGTACACCCAATCCTGACGTGCTTTGCAACAACGAAATTAAGTTTAAAGCCTTTTTAGAGTACGCCGAAAAATTAGGTGCTGACTTGATTGCAATGGGCCATTACGCCAGAACCGAAATCATAGACGGCAAAAAAATGCTGCTAAAAGGGATTGATAAAAACAAAGACCAGACTTACTTCTTATCGCAACTTACCGATAAACAACTTAAAAAAGCATTTTTCCCAGTTGGCAATTTAACTAAACAAGAAGTAAGAACAATTGCTGATGCTGCTGGTTTAGTAAACCGTGCAAAAAAAGATTCAACCGGAATTTGTTTTATCGGTGAGCGTAATTTTCAAAGTTTTTTGGCTAACTATTTAAAAACTTCAACAGGTCCAATTAAATTTTTAGATGGCCGTGTTGCAGGTACACACACTGGACTAATTAACTATACAATAGGTCAAAGAAAAGGTATAGGTTTAGGCAAAACCTATGAGTTTGATGGACCTTTTTACGTAGTTGGTAAAATCCCTGAAGAAAATACTCTTTTAGTTGCACCAGAAAGTAATTTAGAGTATCTGCACTCAAATAACTGCTTTATTGATAATTTGGTTTTCAGAGCGCCGAAACAAAATGGTAAGTACTTTGCTAAATTCCGCTACAGACAAGAAGATATTGAAGTTGAAGTTGAGTTTTTGGAAAACAACTCTGCAAAAGTTTACTACAAACCAACTAAAGCAGTAACACCTGGTCAGTTTTTAGTGTTGTATCAAGGCGATGTTTGTCTTGGTGCTGGCCGCATTAAAGATGTGTATATGGACACTGATTTAAGGAGGTATTAAGGTAATGGAAAAAACTGAAAACGCTACAACTCGTCAACTTATTTTTCTAAAAACCTTAAAGACTGGCCTTGAGTACATGATTTGCTTGTTTAAAGCAGAAGGTGAAAAAGAAGGCGTTAGAATTATTGGTAATTTCCAAGCGTTTTCTAACGGAAAGCCACTACGTGCAGGGGCTGCATATGAAGTTACTCACACCAAAGTCCCACACCCTGCTTTTAAAACTTTTAAACTAATTTCTTTTTCAATTCCACATGGCACCACTGAAGAGCAATTGGTAAATCTTTTTAAAGCCCTTAACATCCAAGGAGTTGGTAAAGTTAAAGCAACAAAAATCTGGGAAGCGCTGGGAAGTGATGCTGTTAAAAAAATTAGCGAAGACCCAAGTTGTCTAAATAACCTTGGTTTTCCAAATAGTATAATTCTAGAAATCACCAAAAAAGTTCAAGAGAACTTCCAAGAGGTTGAGATTTTAAATTTCTTAACTTCAGTTGGAATTTCTGCTCGTTTTTCTGCCCAAATTTTTAAAAAACTTCCAAATCCAATCACTGAAATTAAGAAAAATCCATATGTCTTAGCAAAAAAAATTAACCGTTTTGGTTTTACTAAAGCAGATTTAGTAGCATTAGCACTTGGTATTGAAAAAACTGACTTAAAACGGGCAGAAGAAGCAATTTTCCACGTGATTAGTGCCTATTCAATTGATGGACACAGTTACTACACAAAAGACGCACTAATTCAAGAAACCGAAACTTTTTTAAAGAAAATTGATGAATACAAAATTAGTGAGTATCCCTTGAAAACCGCTATTGATAACTTGATTTTTGCCGATCGTTTATTATTTGAAGATGGTTTTGTGTATTTACCAGAGATCTACAAAGCAGAAGTTAATGTTGCTAAAATGCTTAACAATATATTTGCAAACAACACAAACTCACTACCACTTGAGTTTATTGAAGAGCAAATTAAAGTAAAGGAAAAAGAAACTGACATTTCTTACACAGAAGACCAAGTTAAGGCTATCAAAATGGCTTTAACTAACTCGCTTTCCTTTATCACAGGCGGTCCTGGTACTGGTAAGACCACTATTTTAAAAGCAGTTAATGACATTTACCTTGAGTATGCCAGAAACGATGAAACTAATCTTTTTAAAACTGCGAACTTGCTTTTAGCACCAACTGGTCGTGCTGCTCGCAGAATCCACGAAAGTACAGGTGACTTAACTGCAACTATCCATTCAGCCCTAGAGTGGATTCCGGCTATAGATGATGAGCGTTCATACTGCTTTAAAAGAAACGAAAATCAGCCATTTACAAATGTTGGGCTAATCATTGTAGATGAAGCCTCAATGTTAGATATTCGCCTAGCAGAAGCACTGCTTAGAGCAATTGACAAAAACACCAAGGTTGTTTTTATTGGAGATGGCCGCCAGTTGCCAAGTATTCAACCAGGTCTATTTTTAAACGATTCTATTAACTCAAAATGTTTTCCTGTGACTACTTTAAACCAAATTTGCAGACAAAGTAAAGACTCTGGGATTGTTCCTTTAATTTCAGCACTTAAAAATAAAGAAGTAAATGAAACTAATTACAAAAACTTTATAAACTACGATTTAAGTATGGGTGAATGCTCTGTTGAATACATCCGTAATAACATAGTTAACTTCCTGCAACTTTGCGAAAAACAAAATATTGATATTTACCAAGACTTTCAAATTTTGATTCCAATGAAAGAAGGGGAGTGTGGAGTTCACGATATTAACAAGATTTGTCAAAACTACTTTATTCCCTATGAAAACAGAGACCGCTTTTTAGAGATTAGAAAAGACTCGCGCTTTTATATTAACGACAAACTAATGATTACTAAAAATTACCCAGACCACGGCGTGATGAACGGAGATATTGGCAAAGTCGTTGATATTCAAGCAAAAACTTTTGTACTTAAAATTGGTGATAATTTAGTATCGCTGCCTGTAGACATTAAAGAAGATACAGAACTTGCCTATGCTTC
>CAUUFL010000073.1:0-3190 GCA_963544545.1 uncultured Acholeplasmataceae bacterium | reverse complement strand
AAACATACCGGCCATTGAAGTTAAATTTAAAGTTCACTTTAAAGACGCGGCGAGTGTAGATTAAAGTATACAAAGTAGTTCCATCCTTTTTGATGTTTTTTGCCTGATATTGTTCAGCAACATCAAAACCGTGGTCAAATTGTTTTAGTCTATTGTTTTTGTTAACAATAACTTCAGCGCCAATTTCACCTTGGTGTTGTTCATCAATAACTTCGTCTTGCTCACCTGGAAGTGCTTTTAAAATATGTTTAATTGTGTATTTAGCAAACAAAGACTCTTCTTCAAAATAAGCGACTAAAGTAAGTGATTTTGAAACAGTTTGATTTGCAAAATCAAAAGCGTCTACTTTAATGTATTGTCCGTTCATTTCGTCTAGTAACTGCCAGTGAATAAAACGGTAGACAAAACCTGGTTTAGACAGTGAAGGGTCAGTTTGTGGTCGTTTAACTTTATCTTCATGGGCAATAGTTTGTGGACTTTCATTAGAAACACTGACATCTGAAAAGTGTTGTTTAAAATTTACAATAAAGTTTACTTTAAACCTGCGGCGAGTGTAGTATAGAGTAAAGGTAGTAGAACCATCTGCCAAAATTGTTTTAGTTTCACTTTGGTCAAGCACGTAGAAACCTGCTGAATATTGTGTCAAGAAAGCATCTTGATTAACAGTGATTTCAGTGCCAATTTCGGCTTTATTTGTGTCATCTATAATTTCTTTTGCAACTTGGCCAAGAAGCGGTTCAAAAATGTGCTTAATTGTATATTTAACGATAGTAGTGGTTTCTTTAAAGTAAGCGACCAAAGAAAGGTCTTGGGTTACTTTTTGCGAAAAATCATAAGCAGTTTGCTCTGAATACTGTCCATTCATTTGAGCCTCAAGTTGCCAATGGATAAACTGATAAATTCTGCCTGCTTTGGCTATCGCGGGGTTTGCAGGTGCTTTGACTTTTCCTTCAAATAAGACTGTTTGAGTAGGCGGAGTTGAAGAAATAGATGCATTTTTAACCTGGTTTTTAAAGTTAACTGTAAAGTTAACTAAAAAGGTACGGCGAACATATCTAAGCTCAAACACAGTTGAGCCATCTGCTTTAATTACTTTGGTTTGATTTGGAGTGTTGACATTAAAACCACTGTCTAAATGAGTTAAACGATCGCTTTGTGAAACCGTTACTTCTGAGTTAGTTTTAGCGTTTAAAACAGTAGTTTCGGTTCTTTCGTCAATCTCGCCTTGAATTCCAGAAATTATGTGTTTAATTGTATAAGTTGTTTCATGTGGTTTAAAAACTGCATAAACTTCTTTAACTTTACGAGTTAAAGTAATTTCTTTTGCGTCTCCGTTTGGAGTTAAACTCCAACCTACAAACTTCCAGCCTTTTTTAATGTCGGTTAGTTTTGGTTCCCAGGTGAATTTTTCCCCTGCAACCACAGATTGTGCTGGCCACTCGACTACGTTTGCTTTATCTAAGTCAGTCTGAGAAACACGTGGAGTTACAGTTAAGCTAAGTGGTTTTTCTTTAAAAACAGCGCGGAAAGTTACACTCTTGTTGTAGGCTGCATTTGGATTTATTTCGTTGCCGGTTTGTGTGTCAATGATTTTTTCAAATTCATAGTCTTTAGTTAAACTTTCTGGCTTTTTAACCATTTTCATTTGGTCAATAAGTTCTTGTGGTATTGTCTCTGTGTATTTAAGGTAAGTAGTTTGTCTTAAAGCATCTGGCACACTATTTGGCTCCAGTCCTTGCAGATCAAAATTAACCGAGTAAGTTCTGGCTTTAAAGTAAACAGTTAGGTGTTGTTTTAAGTTGGTATTTTCAACAGTTAGCTGAGTAATAGAGTTTGCCAAATAAGGAGTGGGTTCGTGATTAGGATGTGGGTTGTTTTGCAAGTATTCGGCCAATTGAGCCTGAATATCTGCGTCTGAAAGCAAGGCGCTTTGGCCAACAAATCGTTTTTGTTTGATTTCAAATTCCAGGATTTCTTCTTGTCCTGAATTTAATCCTTCAAACACCATTTTTAGGTAAACTGGGCGAGTAATTTTCTCTTCAGTCCATTTGGCTTTTAAAACCAAGTCGCTTTCAACTTCAATGTTTTTAGAAAAGTCTACAACTTGGTTGTTTTGAGCAAAAACCCAAGCGGAGAAATTATAAGTTTTTTGACCAGTTGGATCGGTTTTAAAAGGATGCGCAACATCTCTTAACTTTTCTTGATATAAATAGTTAACTGTGATTTGGCTTGCGTTGTTTAAAGTACCTGAATTGTAGCTGTAGGTTACTTGGTAAGTTTTTCGCTTGTATCTTAAAGTAAAGACAGTTGAGCCGTCTGCTTCAATGGTTTTTACTTCGTTTTGACTTTCTAAGTAAAAATGATTTGTAAACTTCGCGAGAGCGTGATTTTCAGAGACTTTAACAGTAGAACCAATTAATGCTGTTTTAGTCTGGGTTTCGGTGATGTCTTGAATTTGGCCAGGAATACCTGTAAGAACGTGGCGAATTGTATAAGCAGCAGATGTAGGTCTTTCTTCAAAATAGGCAACTAATGTGGTGTTTTTAGTTATTTTTGTGTTTGCAAAATCAAAAGCGGAAACTTCTCGGTAAACATTGCCCATTTCATCTTTAAGTTGCCAGTGTTTAAAGGTGTAGGTGTAGCCTGGTTTAGTTAAGACAGGATTTGGATTTGGCAATATAGCCTTGCCTTCAAACTCAACGCTTTGATTTAAAACAGAAGATGCTTTAGCGTTTTTAAAGTGATTGTTTGGGTTTACTTCAAAGTTAACTACGTAGGTGCGACGTTTGTAGACAAGAGTAAAAGTAGTTTGTCCGTCAGCGGTGATTTCTTTAGTTTGGCTTTGTGTATCTACAGTAAAACCGCTGTCATATTTAGTTAAACGGTTATTGCGGTCAATTGTGATATTAGTGCCAACTTGTGCGGTATTGTGGTTTTCTTCAATTATCTCGTCGCTTGCGCCATTTAAACCTTTGATGATGTGTTTAATTGTGTATTTTGCGGAGATTGCCTTATGTTCAAAGTAAGCAACTAAAGTTATGTTGCCAGAAACTTTTGTGTTCACAAAATCAAAAGCAGAAACTTCGCGGTAGTAATTTCCCATCTCGGCTTGAAGTTGCCAATGTTTAAATGTATAGGTGTTTCCAGATTTAGTAAGAGTTGGCAAAGTTTGAGGTTGCAGAACTTTGCC
>CAUUFL010000072.1:0-3301 GCA_963544545.1 uncultured Acholeplasmataceae bacterium | reverse complement strand
TTGTTTTAATCAGATAAAAATATGTGTTTTTTAAGACGCTCTAGGACAAAACATAATGAGTAACTACCCACAAAAGGTAGTAATAATTGCTCAAAACGCGTCGCTAAATAGTTTAGTATATTTGAGTTTTTATTAAAAAAAGCAAAAAAGTTTAATAATATTTAAATAGTGTTAATACCATAGCGCAGTGCTCAGAAATTTTAATTTAGTGTTTTTTACTATTTTTTCAAATTATTAACTCTGGTCAATTTTTCACTAAAAATCTTGTTTTTTAACACTAAATTACAAAAATTCAGATAGTGAATAGTAATCCACATTCCCACACATTTTCACTTGTCCGCTTCACTAACTTGCTATATTTTGGTTTACATAATATATATTATAGGAACAAATAAAATAATAATGAAAAACGAATACAATCGCGGCATTCACGCTAAATTTAAAAATAAGGTGTATAAAAGTGGTTATACTTTATTACTTCTCTCTTTTTCATATTCACACTTAAAAAATGAATATGAAAAAGACATAAAATGTGTTTTAACAGAATTAAAACTCCAGAATTGATGAGTTTCAAATAAATTTCGATATTATTTTGTAATTTTTACTCAACATTCGTGAATGTCTGACTACTTATTTGTTTAAACTTTATAAAATATTTAAATAAAATATTAGTTATACTAAACTAAGTAAACTACTTCTTCTATCACAAATAAAAGCCATATTTTTAAATTTTTATTTTTCATTCTGGCATATTTGATTTTGCTATTCTTTTTTTAGTCTAGTTGTGTATAGAGGTTATTTTATAAATAATTAAAAATATTAAAAAAGTTTAATTTTATTAAACTTACTAATTATTAAGAAGACTTCATATTTTAAAGAAAAAACTCAATGTCTGTGATTGTAGAACATCAACTATATTTTGCGTATCCTTTTTTGGTTTTAAACTTATCAATTATTTATTTAAATTGTTTAAAAATATTAAACTCATTAAATTAAGCAATTTTATGCTTCTGTTGTTCGCCTTTAAACTTTTTTTATTACTTACAGAAAATTAACTATACTGAATTTTTTATTTATGAAAATATAAATTCTATATGCTGTTAAACTATTTTTATTTTTTATAACTTTTATTACTAATGAATACTTCTTTCTTTTTTCTAAACAGCAGGTACAGTTCTTCTATTCAAAATAGACAACAAATAAAAGCAAAACAAAACAACGCTTCCTCATGTTGTAAATCGTTATAACAATTTTTGAATAAAACTATTTTAAAATTTAAAAATAATTTCGCATATTAAAATTAAAAATAATAAACGCAACGCTGCTACTGAATTTGATTTAGCTAACTTGTTGCATTTTTTAATACAAGTTATTTGTGCGTTTTACCTAATGTAATTTACAGCAATTTTTAAAGGAATCAAAATACAATAATCAACTTTTTTTCACTTAAATTTGCTTAAAATACATCATTAAACTTTTTATATTTAAAATTATTTTGTTTATTTAAAATAAACTGTGAAATTTTGTGTTTTTGTTTTGACAAGTTTATGTATCCTAAAAATTAGAATAAAATAGCACTTAAAATTTTCACACTTATTCTGTGTTTTCTTTTTTTCTAAATATGTAATTAGAAAGTAGTTCTGCTCGTTGTTTGCGATTAGACTTAAAATAGAACAAAACAAAAAATAGAATTTAAAATTAAATTTAATTTACTGTCTTAAAAAAATAATTTAACGAATTCACAAGTGTAGCATTCTTAAAATTCAAAAACAATTTCGTTGTGCAGAAGTTCGGGTGCAACTAAATGCCGCTACTTATATCAGGCTGAATTTGCATACCATAATTCATTTTGTACTACTTAATTTTTTTATTTTATTTTATTTTAAATATTCTAATCCCTAAACAAAATCAGCGCCAAAACATGGGAGAATTTTATGTCAAATATGTTTTTAAACTTTTCTAATTAAAACACATATTGTTTAATTAAAATAAACTATACGGATTTCTTTTGAAATATGAAATCGGTTATTTTTTGATACACCAATTATCAATAAAAGACACAAGTGCTAGTTTAAAATTTGTTCCATTTAATAATTGTTGTATTAAAACACTATTAAACATAAATATAAATAAGTTTAAAAAGTTTAATACAAATAAACTAAGCAAATTGCTAAAATCTGATTTTTGTATTTTTTATTTGCCTATAATGTTATATAATATATAAGTATTACGGAGGAAAAATATGCCATATATTATTGCTGTTCATGCGCGTGAAGTTCTAGATTCACGTGGTAACCCTACTGTAGAGGTTGAAGTAACTACAGACTCAGGAGCGTTTGGTCGTGCTCTTGTTCCATCTGGTGCATCTACTGGTGCACACGAAGCAGTTGAGCTTAGAGATGGAGATAAAAAGCGTTTTCTTGGAAGAGGTGTGCTAAAGGCTGTTGCTAATGTTAACGAAAAAATCGCACCTGAACTAATTGGCCTATCTTGCCTTGACCAAATGGCGATTGACCAAGCGATGCTTGATTTAGATGGAACTCCAAATAAAGCAAATCTTGGTGCTAATGCAATCTTAGCGGTTTCAATGGCAACTTGCCGTGCTGCTGCTGACTTTCTTGGTCTAGACTTACACTCATACCTTGGAACTTTCTTTGCCCATACTTTGCCTGTGCCAATGCTAAACATCTTAAACGGTGGAGCACACGCAGACAGTAACGTTGATTTCCAAGAGTTCATGATTATTCCTGCTGGTTTTAAAACTTTTAAAGAAGCAATCGTTTGTGCTGCCGAAGTTTATCACAACCTAAAAGCAGTACTTAAGAAAAAAGGTCTTGCAACTGGTGGCGGAGATGAAGGTGGATTTGCACCAAACTTAGAGTCAAACGCTGCTGCTTTTGACTTAATTGTTGAGGCTATTAAACAAGCCGGCTACAAACCAGGTAAAGATGTATTTTTAGCAATTGACGCCGCTTCTTCTGAGTTCTACGACGAGGCTAAAAAACGCTATGTTTTCAAAGCAACTGGTGATGAATTGACTTCTGATCAACTAGTTGACTTCTATGTTTCTCTAGTTGAAAAATACCCACTTATTTCCATTGAAGATGGTTTATTTGAAGACGACTGGGCTGGATGGAAAAAACTAACTGAAAAACTTGGTGACAAAATCCAATTAGTCGGCGATGACTTATTCGTAACTAACGAAAAACGCCTAGCACAAGGTATTGAAAAAGGTGTTGCTAACTCTATTTTAGTTAAAGTTAACCAAATTGGTTCTATTACTGAAACTTACCGTACTATT
>CAUUFL010000071.1:0-3331 GCA_963544545.1 uncultured Acholeplasmataceae bacterium | reverse complement strand
AAAAACTTTAAAAAAACCAAAAAACAAGCAAACTCACTTGCTAAAGCCGCGCTTAAGTTAGTAGGACTAGATGAGTCTTTTTGGCAAACTTCTCCGTTTAAGTTGTCTGGCGGTGAGATGAGAAAGGCAGCGTTAGCCGGAGTTTTGGCACTTAGCCCTGAAGTTATTCTTTTAGATGAACCAACTCGCGGACTTGACCTTGCCAGTGTTTTAAAAGTCCTTAAACTATTTAAAGACTGGCAGGCTAAAACTAACGGCACTGTTGTTTTAATCACACATGACTTAGAAATTGCCTATAAATACGCAACACGTGTTGTTTATCTTGATTCTGGAAAGATTTTGGCAGACTTGCCGAAATCTGAGTTTTTTTCTTTAAACAACCCTTTGCCTAAACCAAAAATTTTTAAATTGATAAATGATGTCAACAAGCAATTTAATACTAATTTTTCTTTTGAGTTAAATCCTGATTTAACTGCTGCTTTTAAAAAAGGTGAACTTAAATGAACGGGCAACAAATTTTTGGGCAATATCAAAATAAAAGTTCTTTTTTAAATAAAACTAACCCTTTTGTTAAATTACTTTTAACTCTTGAGTTAATTACAATTACTTTTTTGTTTCCGCTAACTGACAATATTTACTTAATATCTGGGTTAGTTGGCTTTGCTTTATTTACTTTGTTAATTTTGGCTTTAGCCAAAGTAAATATTTTTAAAATTATTAAATCGCTAACCGCGATTTTAACACTGTTGATATTAACTGTCTTAATTAAAGTTTTGACCTATTGGCCAGCGACTGGTGAAAAAGCGTTATTTTTAGCAACAACTTTTTCGTTTTCTTGGTTAAATTTATCTTTAGTGGTTTTATTTGCTTTATTTTTAGGGTTTGCGGCTAAATACATTAAGATAAATTTAGTGTTTTTACCACTAGTTTTGACGTTTTCTTTTACTTTGTTTTATTTTTTGCCAAATTATGGGTTTTATTCATTTAAAGTAGAATTGTTTAAAAAACCTTTATTTGAATCTTTATTTTTAGTAATCAGAGTAATTTGTGTGCTATTTTTAATGTCAGGTCTAACCACCACAACTTCTCCGTTGGAACTGACCTATGCTTTAGAGAAATTATTTTATCCACTTAAGTTAATAGGCCTAAAAATTCAAACCTTTACATTTGTTTTTTCTTTAACTATTCGCTTCATTCCCAGTCTAGGCAAACAAGTTTATAAAATCACAGAAGCCCAAAAAGCCCGTGGTTTTGATTTAAAGAGCGCCAATATTTTTAGAAAAATTAAGTTTATCGTTGCAATTTTAATCCCACTTTTTGTCCACTCTTTCAAGGCTGCGTTTGAGTTGGCAGATGCCTTGGATGTTCGTGGTTTTGACTTAGACAAACCAAGAACAGAGGCTATTGACTATAAATTAAAGGCCATTGACTGGGTTTTAATTTCTTTCTTTTCACTTATGACAATTTCTGCTATCGTGCTTAGAATTTTGGGACTTGTATATGGAATTAAATTATAGATACGCGCTCATTTTGGAGTATAGAGGAACCGCTTATTTCGGTTCACAACGCCAAAATACCTTGCCAACCATTCAAAATGAAGTTGACAAGGCCTTAAAAAACATGACCCAAATCAAGGTCAAAACTCATTTTGCTTCCAGAACAGACAAAGGAGTGCACGCTGAGTTTCAGTTGTGCCATTTTGACATACCTGTTTTGCTTGACCTTGCATATTTACCATATAACTTAAATAAACGTTTACCTGAAGACATTAGAGTAGTTAAAGCGATATTAGTTGACTTTAGTTTTCACTCAAGGCACTGTTCTGTAAAAAAAACTTATATTTACAGAATTGCCAAAAAACCAGTTAACGCTTTTAACTCAGAGTACTCAGTTTATTTTGGTAATCTAAATATAAAAGATATGCAAGAAGCGGTGCCTCTTTTTATTGGCACTAAAGACTTTAGAGGTTTTGCTAAAACTGAGCCAAATGAAGATACAATTAAAACTGTACTTGATTTAAAAATTTTAGAAAATAAAGATTTCTACACCGTCAAAATTACTGGAACTGGATTTTTAAGGTATATGGTCAGGTCAATTGTCGGAGTACTAGCCAGAGTTGGCAAAGGCACATTTAACCCTGAGTTGGTTCAAGAGATTTTTTTAAAAAAAGACCACACGCTTTGTGGTAAAACCGCACCTGCTAAAGGTTTGGTTTTAAAAAAAATTTACTATCCTAAAAAGTACAAAATAAAAAAATAATTTTCTTGATTTATTTATTGACCAATTTTTGGCTTTGTGGTAATATTATTAAGTAATGCGGGCGTGGCGGAACTGGCAGACGCGCTAGACTTAGGATCTAGTTCCCTCGGAGTGCAGGTTCAATTCCTGTCGCCCGCACCAGTTATCTAAATAAATTACCAAAAGTGTGCTTGTCACACTTTTTTATTTTAAAAAGGATTATTGATGACTAGATTAGACCGAGTTTTAGCAAATTTAAAATATGGCAGTCGCAAAGACTGTCAAACCTATATAAAAAAAGGCCTGGTTTCGGTCAACGGCGTAGTTTGCACAAAAGTTGACAGAAAAATCAAAGAGACAGACCAAATTATTTTCAACGATTCTGAAATTAAATATCTACCTAACTTTATTTTGATGTTAAATAAACCAGAGGGCTATATTTCTTCCAATGTTTCTGGACTATACCCTTCAGTACTTACTTTGATAAAAGAACCGTACAGCCGTTATGATTTAAAAATAGCGGGTAGGTTAGACGTCGATACCACTGGTCTGCTTTTAATTACCAATATTGGTGCGTATGTACACAAAATAGCGTCTCCGAATTCTAAAGTTATCAAAACCTATATCGCTGAACTTAAAAACCCTTGGACTGTCGCTCAAGCAAATCAGCTGCTTAAACCAATGATTTTAAGAGACGGTGAAAACCAACAATACACAGCTAAAGCCTTAGAAGTTAGGTTAATTGACAACACACACATAGAAATTAAAATCGATATGGGTAAATACCATCAAGTTAAAAACATGGTGATGTATTGTGGAAATGAAGTACTTAAATTAACTAGATCAGCAGTTGGTTCTTTGATTTTACCTAGTGATTTAAAGTCAGGTGAATATCACTTAGTTGAACTCACTGACATCATAAACTAGAAAAAACTTAACTTATTGGCTTAATTTTGTTAAAATTAAGGTGTAAAGTAAGTTAATTTTAAAAATTTTAAACTAAACAAAAGTTAAAAAGGTAAAAAAATATGGACGAAAATCAATTAAATGACCAAGAAGTAAAAGAAGCAAACCCAATATCTGAAACTAAAAC
>CAUUFL010000070.1:0-3354 GCA_963544545.1 uncultured Acholeplasmataceae bacterium | reverse complement strand
GTGGATTTCATTTTCAGTTTTAGTGTGAGTCTCAGAAATGTTTTTATCGGAATTGAAAGACTCATTAACATTATTTACATCAGTAATAACTTTATCAGAACCACTGGCTTCCATATCTTGAATTTCTCCTTCAACTAAATCGCTTGAATTTTCTTCGCCATTCTTTAGTACAACTTCTTCTGGCATTGTAGGTTCGGTAGTTGGTTCTGCAAATTCAGTTAGGTTTGAGTCTTCTTCAATTACAGTAGGTTCAACTACTTTGGTAATTTCTTCAGTTGATGAATCCATTGAATCACTTAAAGGTTTAGTAGTTTCTTCAGCAGTTTCTTTTAGTTCTGTTACTGAAGTTTCTCCTGCTGTTTCATTAACTTCAGTTGCAGCAGGTTCGACAACAAGAACTTCTTCAATAACTTCAGCAGTTGAAGGTTCTCCTGCAAGTTCTGAAACAGTCTCGATGACTTCAGTTTGTGGTTCTGAGCTAGCCTGTTCTTCGGTAATTTCAAAAGCTGGTTCTTCTTTTACTTCTTCTTCAATGACTTCATAAGTAGTTGGTTCTTCTGCAACTTCAGAAACTGTTTCCATAACTTCGTTTTCAGGTTCTTCTTCGTCAAAGTTAGAAATAGTTAAGTCTGAGTTATTTATGTCGCCTTCATCAAAGTTAACCGGAACATACTCTTTAAACTGAATTTCAGAAGAATCGAATTGTCTAGTAGTAAGTTCAGGAGCATCGGTGTCTACTTCTTGGTTTTTAGTAACTTCGTCTAGTGTAAGTTCATATCCTAAATGATCTTCTGGTACAAAGTATGAACCTTTAGTTTGAGCGGCGTGTGAAAGAATGTATTCAATAATTTCTTCTTTTTTTAGTTCAGAAGATATTGGGATTTTACGATCAATACAAAAACGCTCAAGTTGAATTACGTTTTTAGCCTCAATTTCTTTTTCAACATCTAAATCAAACTCATTTCTTTTCTTAAGTTCTTCAACGATGTTTTCAATAAATTGTTTTTTTCTTAATCTAAACGGAACGTTAACGTCGTATTTTTTACCAAGTTCGCGAATTTCTTTAACGGTTGAAGAGTTGAAAAGCACTGGTCTAAATTCTTCTGGAGTTAAACCATCTAGCACGTTTTCTGGGTCTTTGAAAAGTGGCCAGATACCTTTGTTAAACTCATGAATTGCCTTGACAGGTTCATAAGTTGACTTTTCTGCTTGTTTAACTAGTTTTAAAATGTCGGCGTCAGCGACATTGTTTTCTTTCATTACATTTAAAAACAAGCACCAAAGTTCATCTAAGTATTGGCGGTTTAAGGCTTTTGAGTTAAAGTAAATCAGTAAGTTTTCAAGTTCATATTCTGAGTAAATTCTAAACCAAGAAAGACGGTAGTTTAACTCAGATGCCAAAGACTGCAATTTTTGTCTGGTTTTGACAACATAAGGAAATAGCACATCTTTAAGTAGACGGATACGCCTAACTCTGGCAATTCCAGTGATGTTTTGACTAAAGAAAAATTCAAGGATTTTTTTAGGTTCTAGTTTTGCTAAACTTTGAGTAAGTTCGCTAACTGGATACTCTTTGTTTTTTAAAGTAATATTGTCTGATAATCTAAATTGGGGCATATTGACCTCTCGCGCAATTCGCTAACACTTATATTATATTTAATTATCAAATAAATACAAACAAAAATAGCCCTTTTTTAAAAAAAACACTGGGAAAACGCTTCATAGAGCAAATTATATACGAGCTTGTATGCCTTTATAGTTCTTCGCCAAACAAGTGATAAGAGTTGGCTTTAGTGATTTTGACTTTAACGATTTTACCGATTTTGTCACTACTGCCAACAAAATTAACTAACTTGTTTTCCGCGCTATAACCCGAAAGTATCTCGTCATTTGAGCGTGAGTAGCCGTCTACTAATACCTCTAAAACCTTTCCAACATATCTTAAACTAGATTGTTTTGCGTAGTACGAAGTTAGTTTATTTAGTCTAGCGAGTCTTTCTTTCTTAACTTCAAGTGGGGTGTCATCTTTGAATTTAGAGGCTGGTGTACCCTCGCGAGGCGAAAAAATAAAAGTAAAGGCTCCGTCGTATTCAACTGCTTTAACTAAATCCAAAGTGTCTTGAAAATCACTTTCCGTCTCTCCTGGAAACGCAACTATGATGTCAGTAGTTACTGTAACTTCTGGTCTAAGCGCTTTAATTGCGTTGATTTTCTCAAGATAAAGTTCTTTGGTGTAATGTCTGTTCATTCGCCTTAAAACTGTGTTTGAACCAGATTGCACAGGCAAGTGCAAATAAGGCATGACTTGCTTAAGTTCGGTGATTGCTTTAATGCAAATCTCGTCAATGTCGCGAGGATAGGAAGTCATGAAGCGAATTCGCGGGATTTTGGTTTTTGCTAAATCAAAAAGTAGATGCCCAAAAGTATAAGTACGGTCTTTAAAATCACGGCCATAGGAGTTGACGTTTTGGCCAAGTAAAGTAACTTCCATATACCCACGGTCTGCAAGGGCTTGGACTTCCGAAATTATTTCAATAGGTTCACGGCTACGCTCTTTACCACGAGTATAGGGAACTATACAAAACGTGCAAAACTCATCACATCCGTACATTATATTAACAAAGGCTTTGTGTGCAAACTTATGGGTTTGCGGTAAGTTTTCAACAATTTCGCCTTGAATTGAATAAACTTCTACTACTCTTTCTTTAGAAAGAACAGCAGTTTTAATGTATTCAGGTAAGCGATAGATGTTGTGCGTTCCAAAAACTATGTCTAGTTCAGGCACTTTTTTTAAAATGCGTTCAATGGTTTTAGGCTCTTGCGTCATACACCCGCACATTCCAATAATTAAATCAGGGTTATGACGTTTAAACTTAATAATACGGCCAAGTTCAGACCAGGCCTTGGTCTCGGCAGTTTCCCTGATTGCGCAAGTATTGATTATGTAGACATCAGTTTCCTCTAATGTTGCGGCTTTAGTGAAACCCATGTGCTCAAGAATCCCTGAAATCACTTCTGAGTCTACTTCGTTTGACTGACAACCGTGGGTTGAGACCATGAATTTCTTTAAATGACCAAATGTCTTTAAGTCAGGGTCAAGTAAAAAAACGGTACTTTCTGTTTTTTCAAAAGTACGGCGCCTCGCTTGATTTAAGTCAGGTCTAAAATATTTAAGTAATTCCTCTTCGGTTAGTTTAGCCATTTTTAAAAAATATTTACTGTTCGTAGATTTGGATACGTTTAATTTCTTTTTTAGAAAAATCCATTAAGGTTGCGTTTAAATAGCATCTACCTTCTGCAGTTTTGGCTTTTTCAGAAAACCCATTTAGGTTTCTTCCAATCCCGGTTGTGGCT
>CAUUFL010000069.1:0-3404 GCA_963544545.1 uncultured Acholeplasmataceae bacterium | reverse complement strand
TTTAAAAAAGCATTTGGTGCTTTTTATGCATACGACAAGTCTGGCAACCCTAAAGATATTTCAAGTGGCTCTATTGGCGTGCAAGTTAAACATAACGCAAATAATTTTCCAGAATGTGTCACAGGTCCAGAAGGAGCAGCAACTAAATACTACTACAACAAAGAAGGAAATGTTGCATATGTTAAATATCCTTACGGCGTATTTTTAGAAAACAAATATTGTGACTTTCACAAATCCAATGTATTTTCTACAACAGTTTCTTCAGCTGACGGCAAAAACATTTTAAAAGTTGAAAAAAACTGGACTAAAGACGGCAGAATGTTGGTCGGAGAAATAGACGAACTGCAAAACAAAAAAACTTACGAACATGACAGTTTAGGCAGAATCACCAAAGTGGTCAACGCACTTGGTGTTGTTTCTTTAACTGAATACAACGAAGACAGCACAATTAAAAACTTTAAAACCACTTTAAATAATTTATCTGCGCATGCAGAATACGAATACAATCAAAAGCAAGATTTAACTAAAATAAAGTTAAAAAATGGCTCAGAATATGAGTTTAAATATGATGATTTTGGTAATATCTCGCAAATTTTGATAAACCAAGCCTCTATATTTATCTATGAATACTCGCCAATTTTAAATAATTTGTTATGCATCAAATTTGGAACAAAAGGAGATGCTTACTTATTTGAATACAATTCAGACAATTTACTAGACTCACTTTACTACCAAAAAGATAACACGAAGTCTTTAAGATTTAAATATCATTACAACGAAGAAGGCCAAATTATTGCGGTTTTTGACAAAAATAACGCAAAGATTAAAGAGTTTTTTTACAACGAAGACGGCGAAATTATAAAAATCCAAAATCCAGGTATTGAAATCAACAAGTCACACGATAATTTAGGTAATGTTAACCGTAAATCTATTACTGTAGATAAACATAATTTAAATTTTGCATACGACACGGTTGAACGCTCAAAAGGTTCGTATCCTGAAACTATTGTTGAGGCGTTTGCAAGCGAAAGAGCGTATATTGGTATTTTTAGCGGCGATTCTAACCTGACTAATAAAAAAGGCAAATTGCTTAAATCAATTGAACACAAGGGCGAAAAACCTATCGAACTAGACACTTATCTAGAAGGCATAATTCCTTATGTTAAATTAGATAACAAAAAATTGCTTAGCTATAAATTAGATATGCTAAGTCCTTTTTCTGTAGAAAATGGCGGTATTCAGTTTTGGTTTAAACAAACTGAATACGGAAATTACTATCAATGTCTGTTTAGTTGCAAAGATAATAATGCATACGACAGCATTGGACTATACTTGCAATACGGCAAAATCACTTTAAAAGTAGTTGATTTTGCTGGCAAAACACACGATATTTTAACTAGTGATTTTTCAATAAAAGAAAAAGAGTGGAACTTTGTTGCACTTTCTTTTTTCAACAGAGCAGATGGACAAGGGTATTCTGAAGTTTCTGAGTTTGCTTTTTCTTTAAATGGACACACGCAAGTTTATCAGCAAGCAGACCCAAGAATAAACTTTGACCTTGGGGCTGATTTAGTTTACAACATTGGACATGAATACAACGGAAAAAGCAGTTATTACCACTTCTACGGTCAAGTTACTTGTCTATACATTGCTGGAAAAACCTACATTGATGTACCAGAAATTAAAAGATATTACCGCGCTACTAAAGATTATTTGATTGACAATCAATTAATAGACTCAGATACTCAAACTGTAGATTTTAGTCAAACTACTTACTTTAACATTACTCAAAAAAACTTAATGGATTTTGAAATTTTTCCACTGCAAAACTCAGTAACTTCGTTAACTGGCCAAAAACCTAGTCGTTTTAGTTTAAGAAACGTTTCAGATTACGACAAAGACCGCACATTTAACTTCAACAACGCAAACAAAAGATATGCCTTTGTGGCAGACGGCAATGAGCTGGTTTATGACTTTTTGACCAACAGGACTGGAACTATTGCCTTTAGAGCGTTTTCAGATACTAGTGAAGACATGCAATATTTATTTGAAGCAATTGACGAAAAAAACCAAAAAATTGCTTTATTTAAAAACAAAGACTCTAAGTTGATTATAAAATATGGAAGTGAAACTAAAGAAACCAACTTAACGTTTACTTGCAATTCTTGGCATTTTTTAGCGCTTTCTTTCACAGAAGCAAATGAAGGCAATGGATACGGATTTACTCAATCTACTTCTTTTAGACTAATTCTTGATGATAGCGAATATATATGGATTTCTAGTCAATCTGGGTTTGGTAACAATTTAAAATTGTCTGTCGGCAGAAAACTAACTTCAGATTATAGCTCTTATAATTTGGGCTACCTAGCCGATTGTATGGAGTTTCAAGGTCAAATTGAGATGCTTGCGTTTAGACCTGCTTTTTGTGAAAAGAAAACTCTTGAAGTACTTAAAAACGAAATTGTCGGCATTTCTCAAAACAAGCAGTTTGATACGCTCGGCATGCTTAAAAATATTGTTTTACATAAAGCGGGCAAAAACATTATGTCTACTACTTTTGATTACAAGAGAAGAGAAAACGACCACAAATATATCTCTAAGCAAATTTCCAAAGAATTACATCGCTTCAAACATTCTACTGAACTTAGCCGCACATACGAGACCGATGCACTTGGCAATATCTTGTCTATTAAAGACAATATTTTTAAAAATCATACATACAAATATGATTTTCGTGGATTTTTGGTCAAAGACGACGACAAAACTATCCAGTATGACGACAATGGAAATATTTTAAAATATGGAAACACTACTTTTAAATACTCGGGCCAGATTAAAGACTTGCTTGTCAAAGTAGACGACAACGAAATTATTTACGATGATAAAAACATATTTAACCCTAAATACTATAAGGGTAATCAATATTTATTTGAAGGCAGAAGATTAGTTGAATTTACGGATAGCGATGATAATACTTTTACTTATGAATATGACGATAAAGGCCTTAGAATTAAAAAAATCACACCCGACGAAACAATTTACTACTACTATGATGACGATAAATTAGTTTCACAAATTTCAGACAGTCACAGACTAGACTTTTTGTATGATGAAGATAATCTACTTTATGGATTTATTTTAGATAAAACAAAAAATTATTTTTATCTAAAAGATAGTCTGCAAAATATTTTAGGTATTGTTGACGAAAACGGCAAAAGAATAGTAGGATATGAAAGTAATGCATACGGAAATACCTATGTATATTTTGACAATTCTGCAAATAGTCTCGCTGAAATCAACCCATTTAGATACAAAGGATACTACTTTGACAAAGAAAGTAAAATGTATTACTGTACAACCAGGTACTATGTACCTGAGTGGTGTAGATGGTTAAACATTGACAA
>CAUUFL010000068.1:0-3436 GCA_963544545.1 uncultured Acholeplasmataceae bacterium | reverse complement strand
ATAATTTATTTTAACTAATAATTAAGTCAATTTCGCTAATTTTGTAAGTTTGTGTGACTTTTTGTTTAAAAGAAAACGCACGCAAAAAGGTAATTGGACCGACACGTCCAAAAAACATCATAAAGATAATCGCCCATTTAGTAATCAAAAGTTTAGTGCCGAAAGTCAGGCCACGAGAATATCCAACTAAACCAAATGCTGAGACTAACTCAAAAACAATGTCTTTTAAACTAAAAGTAAGTCGTTCTTGGAAGTGTTCACCTTTAAGTGCAGAGGCTTTTGCGATTTGAAGTTGACCTTCATAGTAGTTTTGTTCAGCCACAGCCACCACAAAAATAGAAACAATTAACACTAAAGCGACTGCTGTTGCGACAATAAAGGCTTTTTTGACAGTCTCTTCTTTAAATGCTAGTTTTTTGCCTAACTTAGTTTGAGACTCTGCTTTGATGTGGCTAAAAATTGCAGCAATTATTAAGACAACAGTAGTGGTTCTAACACCACCACCCGCTGAGTTTGGAGAGGC
The DNA here is from genome assembly GCA_963544545.1 of uncultured Acholeplasmataceae bacterium. Lineage (GTDB taxonomy): Bacteria > Bacillota_I > Bacilli_A > Acholeplasmatales > Acholeplasmataceae > CALISC01. The sequence continues at coordinate 2,913 of CAUUFL010000068.1, read as the reverse complement.
TCCGATAAACATCAAGATAATCATTACAATAATGCTGCCTTCTCTGGCAAGATTAGCTTGAGGTATCACGCTAAAGCCAGCAGAACGAGCAGAAATTGAGGTAAAGAAGGTTGCAGTTAACCTTTGCGGACCGTTTAGTTTTGCTAGAGCTGGTGAGTTAAACTCAAGTGAAGTTAAAACTACAAAGCCAAAAATCCAAAGTAAAACGTGCGCAAAAAACAGGATTTTGGCGATTTTGGAAAACCTATAGTCGGTTTTTTTGACCTTTGCTTTAATGTAGTCTGCTAAAGAAATCAACGGAATGTAGCCAAGTCCACCTAAAAATATCAAAAATGCACAGCCTATGAAAAACACAATGTGACCGTTTGCAAGTAAGGTCGGAAAGTCTACTGGAAGCGGTACAAATCCTGCGTTCATAAACAATGAAACTGAGAGAAAAATACCGTAGAAAAGAGCTTTGGTGAAACTAATTTCCTGAAATTCAGGCATCGCGAAGTAAATGTAAGAAGTACAGAAAATTACTCCAATTAACTGAATTAAAACTAAGGTGTAGAAAACTTTTTTAGTGGTGCGAATTACTCCTCTAAGTGAAGGCAGGTTTTGCTCGTTTGCTAGAAACACTCTTTGCTCAACTCCGATTTTGCTGCCAGAGTTTGTCAAAAACAAAGCAAATAGCATGTATATCCCCATACCACCAAACTCCATAATTAAAATCAAGACAACTTTGCCAAATAAGGTCAGGTCTGCGAAGTTTATGGAACTAAGGCCAGTTGTAGACATGGCAGATACAGAAAGCAGTAGAGTGTCTACAAACTTAAGCGGGGTTTTAGAAGCTATTGGCATTTTTAGCGCCAATGCGCCAATCAGTGAAAACACCAAGTAGATAAGTAAAAACATGCGGGCATAAGACTTGGTGAAAAACTCAAGCGAAGCCTTGACTTTTGGTGATTTAAAAAAATTATTAACTTGTTTTGTCATTTAAATAAAGAAAGTAAAAGTTAGTCTGCAACTAAATACTCAACAAAAACTTGTGGCACTCGGGCAAAGGCATTTTGAATGATTTCTTGAGTGATTTCGGTCAACGCTTTAGTTGCTGCCTCTCTGTCTTCTGCTGAAAAAGTATTTAAGTAGTCGGTAGCTTTTTGAGCAATTGCTTTAATGGTTTTTTCGTTTTCGTAAACTGACATAAATCCACGAGTCGCAGTTAACACGTCTCCGTTTAGTTTATTTTCTGAGTTTAGTGGGACAAATAACACAAACACTCCGTCTGCAGAAATAGAGTGTCGCTCGGCTATCAGTTCATCTGAAAAAAGAGCAGCAGAATTGCCTTCAATTAAAAGTGGGGTTGCGTCAACCATGGCTTTTTTAACTTCAGCACCTGATTTTGTAAACTCAAGGACATCTCCGTTTGCCAGTGCAAAAGTATGCTCTTTGGGCATCCCAACTTCCACACCAAGTCCACAGTGAATCACTTGCATTCTATGCTCTCCGTGAATTGGCATTAAGTATTTTGGACGACATAAATTGATCATTAACTTAAGTCCGTTTTGTTCAGCGTGTCCAGAGGCGTGGGTTTCGTAAAGTGCGCCGTGCGAAATTACGTTTACGCCAAGTTTATTAAACTGATTGATTAAGTTATTGACAGACTGAAAGTTACCAGGTATTGGAGATGAAGAAAAAATTACGGTATCGCCGGCTCTTGCCTTGATTTTTTTGTGTTGACCACTGGCAATTCGCGCAAGTACAGCCATTGGCTCGCCTTGCGAACCTGTGCAAAGTATGGTCATTTTTGAGTCGTCTGTATCGTTGACCTTTTCTGGGTCTAAAAAGAAAGCATCTGGGATGTCTATAAACTTGTTTTTACGAGAAACTTCAACAATGTTTTCCATAGAGTGGCCAAAAATTAAAATTTTTCGGTTATTTTGAAAAGAAGCGTCAATAATTTGTTTAATTCTGTAGACGTTTGAAGCAAAAGTCGCAATGATGATTCTGCCTTGGATTCCTGAAAAAATTTCGGAAATTGAGCGGCCAATTGCTTTCTCAGAAGGCACCATATCAGTGCGTTCTGCGTTGGTTGAATCTGGCATTAAAAGCAAACAGCCATCGTTTGCCATTTCAACTAGTTTTTCATATTCTGCGTGTGGACCAACTGGAGTCATATCTATTTTAAAGTCACCAGTTTCAAAAATTGAGCCAAGTGGAGTTTTCACGCGAATTCCAAAAGCGTCGGGAATTGAGTGCGAAACTCGTATAAAAGAAAGCGAAATATCTCCGTAATTTAAGACGGTGTCTGGAGTGTATAGCATCAACTTGGTGAGTTTTTTACCTTTATCGCCAATTTTTTTTTCAATTAAGTCATAGGCCATTTTAGAGGCGTAAATTACCGGGATTTTAACGTACTGCAAAAGGTAAGGAATCCCACCTATATGGTCCTCGTGTCCGTGTGTGATAAAAAGTCCAACTATTTTGTCTTGATTTTCAGATAAATATTTAAAACCAGGAACGACATAGTCAATACCTGGCAGAGTTTCGTCTGTAAAAGACACACCACAGTCAATGATAAAAATTTGGTTTTGATACTCTATGCAGTAGCAGTTTTTACCAATTTCGCCGAGTCCGCCTAGAGCAAAAACACTTACTTTGGGTTGTTTATTGTGCATTTGTTTGCTCCTTTTTTTATTTAACTGTTCGGGAAATTATACCACACTAAGACCTTGCTGTTTCTAAGACAAATACTTATCTATTCCCTACGCCTATCGCGTATATGTAAACATGCAGAAGGTATTGGCGACTTTTAGACTTATAAAACTGAATGTAATTTTAAAAACTTATTTTCTTAGCATGCAAAGGAAAAGAAAATTTACCTAAATCCAAATACAACACGGATTCCGCACCGGTTTGTTGCCAACCGTG
>CAUUFL010000067.1:0-3438 GCA_963544545.1 uncultured Acholeplasmataceae bacterium | reverse complement strand
ACGGTAGTGAAAAACAACCAAAAGTCTTGCCTGCACGTTTTCCGAACTTACTTGTAAACGGAGTTAAAGGAATTGCCGTTGGTATGGCAACATCAATTCCACCACACAACATGCAAGAGATACTTGCAGGTACCATAGCGCTGATTGACAATCCTGACCTTCCGCTTACTGATTTGATGAATATCATTAAAGGTCCTGACTTTCCAACAGGTGGAGAGATTCTTGATTTAAATGGCTTGCATCGCGGTTATCTAACTGGACAAGGCCGTGTGGTTATTCGTTCAATTGTTGACATTAACACTACCAAGAGCGGAAAATCACAAATTATTATTAAAGAAATTCCTTATCTAGTAAACCGTAAGCTGCTCATTGAAAAAATCTCTGAACTTGTAAAAGAAAAAGTAGTTGACGGAATTGTTGGAATGGCCGATGAATCTAACCGCAAAGGTACTCGCATAGTTCTGGACTTAAGAAGAGACGTAATTCCAGAAGTTGTTTTAAATAACTTATACAAATACAGTCAACTTCAGTCTAGTTTTGCGATTAATATGATTGCTTTGGTTAACGGTGTTCCAAAACAACTTGGTTTAATTCCGATAATTCGTAACTTTATTGAGTTTCAAATTGAGTTGTTGGTGCGCAAAACCAAGTTTGAATTAAAGAAAGCAGAAGCTAGAATTCACATTATAAAAGGGCTTATTAAAGCGCTTTCAGCAATAGACCTTTGTGTTAAACTTATCAAAGAATCCAAGACTCCAGAAATTGCTAAAACCAAATTGATGGAAAATCTAGACATTGACGAAATTCAAGCAAAAGCAATTTTAGCCTTGACCTTGCAAAGACTAACAGGTCTTGAAATTGAAAAAATTCACGAAGAGCACCAAGAATTGCTTGCGAAAATTGAGTACTACAACTTAATTTTAAGCAGTTCAGATAAACAAAAAGAAATCATTAAAGGCGAACTTGGTGAACTTATTGCTAAATACAACAAGCCACGTAAGTCTATTTTGAACTTCTCAACTTCGCTAGACATCGAAAACGAAGACTTAATTCCACGTAGAGATGTAATTATTACAGTTACCGAAAACGGTTATGTTAAGCGAATAGACGCAGATCAGTATAGAGTGCAGTCTAGAGGTGGAGTTGGAGCAAGTGGAATTAAGGTCAATGAAGACGACAAAGTCCAAGTGATTTTAAAAACCAACTCACACGACCAAATTCTAATCTTTACTAACTTTGGGCGTGTATATCAACTAAAAGCCTTTAAAATCCCTGAAGCCTCAAAACAAGGCAAAGGTCTGCCTTTAGTTAACTTAATTGATTTTCAAGAAAATGAACACTTTCAATGTATCACTAATTTAGCCCCAGATCTGGAAAACGGTTATTTATTTTTCTTAACTAAAGGTGGAAAAATTAAAAAGACACCGGACAGCGAGTTTAGCCGAGTTAATGCAAACGGGAAAAAAGCCATTCAGTTAGTTGAAGATGATGAACTGCTTCAAGCCGTGCACTTTGAAGGAAATCCTTTTATTATGATTGCCACCAAACAAGGGCAAGCCTTGAAATTCAAATCTGATACTCTTCGTCCACTAGGGCGTGCATCTCAAGGTGTGCGTTCAATTACTTTAGGCAAGGGTGATGAAATCATTGATTGCTCTATTGTTAAAGACGACGAGACCGATGTTTTAGTTATTTCTGAACTTGGCCTTGGTAAGCGAACTCAAGCAAAGGAGTACCGCACAACTTCGCGTGTCGGAAAAGGTGTTAAGACTATGAAGATCACAGAAAAAACCGGCAGCCTAGTGGCGTTAATTGTAGCAACTGACCAACAAGACTTAATTGCTTCCACTAACCTGGGCGTGGTAATTAGAACCCCGATTTCAGAGATTTCCAGAACTTCTCGAAACACCCAAGGCGTTAAAATTATCAAACCAGCAGAAGGCTCAAAAGTTCAATCTATTACTTTAGATGAGTCTTTCCAAGAAGCCGATAAATTGCCTCAAAGTGAGACAGAAAGCGAGTAAGCATAGATGTTTGATCTAAATTATTTACAAAAAAACTTTAAAAAAGTTCAAGCCAAGTTAGCATTAAGACCAAACTTTAACAAAGAAGAGTTTGCAAAACTCCCTAAACTAATTTCAAATAAGCGTCGAATTCAAGCAGAAATTGACAACTTAAGAGCCAAAAAAAATACACTAACCGCACAAATCCCTGAACTTAAAAAACATGGCAAAGACATTTCTTTGGTGCTTGCCGAAAGTAAAGAGTGCGGCGAGAAAATTGCTACACTTACTCAAGACTTTGAAGTTGTTTCTAAAGAACTTGAAGACTTGATTTTAGATCTGCCAAATATTCCCGACAGCGAAGTAACTTTCGGCAAAGATGAAAATGAAAATACCGTTATTAAAACTTATCTAGAACCTATAAAGTTTGACTTCACTCCGAAAGATCATGTTGCTTTAAATGAGCGACTTGGGCTATTTGACTTTGAGCGCGCAGGCAAGGTTGCAGGTGCTAGATTTGTCTACGACATCGGACTTGGTGCAAGACTAGAGCGAGCACTAATTTCGTTTATGCTAGACCTGCATTCTAAACGTGGCTACATTGAGTGTATCCCACCTTACTTGGTGTCAAAAGACTCAATGTATGCGACTGGTAAATTTCCTAAGTTTATGTCAGAGGCTTATCACCTTGAAGATACAGAACTTTACTTAAACCCAACTGCCGAAATTCCAATGATTGATATGTATAGAAACGAAATTTTGGATCTTAGTCGTTTGCCACTTAAATACTGCGCCTACTCAACTGCCTTTAGACCAGAAGCAGGAGCTGCCGGTAAAGACACAAAAGGCTTAATTCGCCAGCATCAATTTCACAAAGTTGAACTAATTGCTTTCACTAAACCAGAAGAAAGTAAAAAAGAACTTAAAAAAATGTTAAAGGAAGCCGAATTAGTCTTGCAAAAACTAGGGTTGCCTTACCGAGTTGTTAGATTGTGCTCAGGTGACTTGGGGCATTCTATGTCTTTAACTTATGACATTGAAGTTTGGCTACCTGGACAAAACAAATATAGAGAGATCTCTTCTGTATCAACTGCCAATGACTATCAAGCAAGACGTGCAAACATTCGTTTTAAACGTACAAAAGACGCAAAAACCGAGTTTGTACACACTCTAAACGGCTCAGGTGTGGCAGTTGGTAGATGCGCGATTGCTATAATTGAAAACTACCAACAAGCAGATGGTACAATTTTAATCCCGAAAGCATTGCAAAAGTACATGGGAGTTAAAGAAATAAAACCAATTAAATAAGGGCAGTATTTAGATATTTTATAACGAATTATAACCACAAACACTTACAATCACTTAAAAAGGTTTTGATATAATAAATTTGTAAGTGTATTGTAGAATATTTTGAAGGAGTTTAGATTATGTATTT
>CAUUFL010000066.1:0-3470 GCA_963544545.1 uncultured Acholeplasmataceae bacterium | reverse complement strand
CATATCCAAGAATTACAAGTTCCCAAAAGTGTATCCGTACAAACGATATTGAAAACGTGGGACTAACCGCGAGACACCATACCTTTTTTGAAATGCTTGGCAATTTTTCTATTGGCAACTATTTTAAAAAAGAAGCGATTTCTTTTGCTTTTGAGTTAATGACTTCACCTAAATGGTTTGGTTTTGACTTAAATAAACTTTATTTTACATATTATCCTCAAGACCTCGAAACTAAAGAAATTTGGCTAAGCTTAGGCGTTTCTGAAAGCAAGTTAGTGCCACTTGAATCAAATTTTTGGGAGATTGGCGAAGGACCTTGCGGGCCAAATACCGAAATAATTTATGACCGCGGAGAAAAATACGACCCACGCGGAGAAGTGGCTTTGCGAAACGACTTAGAAACTGCTCGCTATGTTGAACTTTGGAATATAGTCTTTTCTTCTTTTAACGCAGAGACTGGCAAAAAACGTGAAGATTACAAACCACTTCCACATAAAAACATAGATACCGGTGCTGGATTTGAGCGACTTTGCGCAATTATGCAAGATGTGGAAACTAACTACGACACTGATTTGTTTGCACCAATTATGCGTGCAATCGAAAAACAAACTAACCACAAATACGTAGGTCAAAAAGAGTTTAAAATCATTGCTGACCACTTAAAAACTGTAACTTTTGCGGTTTCAGATGGTGCTGTGGTTTCAAATGAAGGCAGAGGATACGTTCTTAGAAGACTAATTCGCCGTGCTGTGAAAGCAGGGCGTAGACTTGGCATGCAAAAACCTTTCATATACCTGCTTGTGCCAAGTGTAATTGAGGCAATGGGCGAGTTTTACACTGACCTTAAAAATAGCGTTGAAGTTGTTCAAAACATTTTAAAACAAGAAGAAGAAAAGTTTTTAGAAACTATTGAAGCTGGTGAAAAAGAATTTTTTAAACTTATTCAAACAAAGAAATCAATTTCTGGCGAAAGCGCATTTAAGTTATACGACACTTACGGTTTTCCGTTTGAGTTAACTAAAGAGTATGCTGTCGAAAACGGTGTTGAGGTTGATGAAAAAGGTTTTCATCAGTTTCTTGCAAAACAAAAAGAACTTTCTCGCTCTGCTCGCCAAAACTTTCAGTCAATGAAAGGACAAAACAAAGAGTTTTTAGAGTTTAGCGAAAAGTCTGAGTTTATAGGATATGAAAATTTATCGTCTGAATCTAGAGTAATCAAAGTTTTTAAAGAAGGTATTGTTCTAGATAAAACTCCTTTTTTTGCAGAAACTGGGGGGCAAGTTTCGGACCTTGGAACTATTGAAAAAGCGGAAGTGAAAGGCATGCTTAGACTGCCTTTTGGTCAACACCTACACATTGTTGAATCTCAGTTTAAAGAAGGGGAAGTTGTTAAATGCCAGGTAGACGAAGCACACCGCACACCTACTATGTATAACCACAGTGCAACTCACTTAATTCACAGAGCCTTAAAAGATGTACTTGGTGAATACGTTAACCAAAGAGGTTCAAAAGTTTGCGCGCCTTACTTAAGATTTGATTTTAACTGCTACAATTTTCCAAAAGATGAAGAACTTTTAAAGGCTGAAAAAATTGTTAAAGAAAAAATTAAAAAAGGTCTAAAAGTTAAGTATGAATACACTGATTACGACACTGCTTTAAAACACGGCGCAATCGCCTTGTTTGGCGAAAAATACGATAAAACTGTTAGAATGGTTTCAATGGAAAACTACTCAATTGAGCTATGCGGTGGTACACACGTTAAAAATACAAATGAAATCAAAGACTTTGCAATTACACAAATTGAGTCAATTGGTTCTGGACTTTACCGTATTTTTGCGGTTTCTGGTGCAAACCTAAAGGCTAAAGTTGAAGAATACGCTGCACATTACTTTAATGAAGCAAATGTTATTTTAAACAAAATCAATGAACTAAACAATGTTTCGCTTAAGTTAGAGTTTGCAAAAAAACAAGAAATTAAAGGCTCTTATCAAGATATTTTAAATGCAAAAATGTACCTTCAAGAAATCAAAACACAAGCTTTAAAATACGAAAAACAAATTAGCGAAATTAACATTAAAAATGCTTTAAAATCGCTTAACAACGCTACTTCTCAAAATTATATTTTTAAGTCAAAGATAGATTCAAAAATCGCAAAAGATGTGTTTATGCAGTATGTAAACACCCAAAAACTAAATAACTGTATCATGATAAACATAGATGGTGAAAAGGTTAATATTTTTGTTAAATCAAATACTCAAAAAGCCGTTGACTACATTAAAAAAATCAACTCTATTCTTAACTCAAAAGGTGGAGGTAGACCTGATTTCGCAACTGCTGGCGGTGGTGATTTAAGCAAAGTTGACCTAGTTTTAAAGGAGTTTAACCAAAATGATTCTTGGAATTGATCTTGGCTCAAAAACTATGGGCCTCGCAATTTCTGAATCTCATATAATTGCCAATAACTTAGAAACTTTTCGTTTTGAAAACGAAGATTACTCACTTTGCATTGCTCATCTAGTTGAACTTAACAACAAATATAATTTTCAAGAAATCGTACTTGGCTACCCTAAACACATGAATGGAGATGTCGGAGTGCGCGCAAAAATTTCTGAAGACTTTAAGACCTTAATTGAAGAAGCACTGCCTGGTGTTAAAGTAATTTTAGAAGACGAACGCTTATCTACAAATGCTGTTTTTGGGGTTTTTAGACAAAGCAAAACTAATATAAAGCAAAGAAAACAACTTAAAGATGAACTTTCTGCTGTCGTAATTCTACAAAAATATCTAGACCGCAGATCAAGTTTTTAAACCAAAAAAGGTGATTTTATGGAAAACGAAGAAAAAGTAATTTCTTTAAACGACAAGGTCATTGAATCCTTAAAAAAAGATAAATCCAGAGAAGTCAAAATATCTGTGGACGGTATGGACGAAACTTTTATCGTGATTTTTACAACTACTCGCGAGTTTGCAGGAGAAACTAAAAACTATGTTGCCCTGCTTGACAAAGAAGGAACTAACTTAATTTTTGCTAAATACAGCGAACTAACAAAAACTGATACTAACCTTGAGTTTAGCGGTAGTTTAACAGATATAGAAGACGTTGAAGAATACAGACAACTTACCGAAGTTTTCCTTGAATATATGTCTGATTTGGAGCATGAATAGTCTAGAGTTTAATTTAGTTAAAAACGACTGCATTTTTGCCCAGGTTCCGATTTTAAAAGACAGAGCAGTTTTATATATCAGTGAATTGATAAAAAAACAAAACATTACAAAAGTTTTAGAAATTGGAACTGCATATGGTTTTAGTGCCCTTAGCTTTTTAAAAGAAAATAATAACTTAGAGATTTCGACTATTGAAAAAAATCCAGATAGTTTTGCGAAAGCAAAACACAATTTTTTAATTTGCGGAGTTGAAAAACAAGTGACTCCGCTTTTAGCCGATGCAATTGATGTTGACTTTCAGAGTG
>CAUUFL010000065.1:0-3548 GCA_963544545.1 uncultured Acholeplasmataceae bacterium | reverse complement strand
TTTCTAAGTTTAAGTAAAGAGTGCTGATTTCTCCAAATACAGCAGAGCGAGTAGCCTCAGTTAAGCCTTGGATGTATCCCTTTAATTTAGAAATATTTAAAACCGTGTCAATTTTCGCGATTTCTCCCGCGGCTTTTAAAGTCAAGCGTTCACCTACCCAAAGGGCAATTGTCGGATCAGTTTCTTCTTTAAATAAAATAGTTTGAGTTCTACCTTGGCCTTTGACTAAGCAAAGGACACAGTTGTCTTCATTAACTCCAGTTAAATAGTAAAAATCGCGATTAACTTCAAACGGAAAAGTTTGGTCTGCTGAGTACTTTAACTCAAAGCCAGAAAATACCAAGGTAATAGAACCTGCTGGCAGCAGGTTAAATAAATTAGTTCGTCTTTTTTGAAAGTCCACAAAATTAACCTTTCTTATTTAATTTTCTTAATTTTTTTCAGAACTTGGCTCTTAATTGACTCAAGTTCTTCAACAGATTTAGATTTTGCAGAAGTATGTACAGAGAAGTAGATTTTAATTTTTGGCTCAGTTCCAGAAGGACGCACTGTTACCCAAGAGCCGTCTTCTAGGTAGTATTTTAAGAAGTTTTGTTTAGGCAGAGTGATTTTTTCAACTTTGCCTTCTTGATAAGTTCTAGTTTGTGCTTTGTAGTCTTCCACTTTAACGATAGTGTGTCCTTTTAACTCAAGTCCAGTTTCGCGGAAGTTTTGAACAATTCGCTGGATGCGTTCAGCACCTTCAAAACCTTTTAAGACAATGTTTTCAGTGTACTCAAGGTAGTAGCCGTATTTTTCATAAATTTCGTCTAAATAATCCACAATTGTTTGGTTGCGGCCCTTTAGCCAAGATGCTAGTTCTGAAAACATGTAAGCAGCCTGCAGTGCATCTTTGTCTCTAGTATGTTCACCTAAAATAAAGCCAATTGACTCCTCGCAGCCAAATACGTATTGTCCTTCTTTTAGTTTATTCATTTCGCCAGCAATAAACTTAAAGCCAGTCAAAGTATATACAAACTTAAGGCCAAAGTCTTCGGTCATTACACGAAGTAAGTCAGTAGTAACAACTGTAGAAATCACAACTCCGTCTTTAGGCAGAGTTCCTTTTTCTTTGCGCTGAGAAAGTGTGTAGTAAAGCAGAGCATGCGCCATTTGATTACCATTTAAGAACACGAAGTCTTTGTTGTGTTTAACGGCCACACCTATGCGGTCTGCGTCTGGGTCTGACATTAAAATCAGTTCGCAGTTTTCTTTTTGAGCGTAAGGATATAGTCCATCCCAGGCTTTGATAAACTCAGGGTTAACAACTTTAACATTTGGGAAATCTGGGTCAATTGTCATATGTGGTAGGTATTTAACAACGTTAAAACCCTTTTGCTCCAAGTAACGCGGAATAATAGTAGCACCTGTTCCGTGAACTGGTGAAAACAAGATAGAAACCGGATCTTTTGGTTTATTTAACTGAATTTTGTCGCAAGCCTTAAAGAATGCTTTTTCCACGTCTTCAAGAACATACTCAATTAGTTTAGGGTCGTGCTCTGTTTCTATTGAAAACAAATCTTTAATTGCATTAATTTTCTCAACTACGGCATTAGCCTCGTCAACTTCCAGTTGTGCACCTGTGTGGTTGTAAACTTTATATCCGTTGTATTCTTTAGGGTTATGAGAAGCGGTTACCATCACACCAAATCCAGCGTTTAGGTAGCGAACTGCAAACGAAACCATAGGGGTAGGGCGAAGTTCTTTAAATAAGTAAACCTTGATGCCAGCGTGAGCAAGTACACTAGCGGCCTCTTCTGCGAAGTCTTTAGAGTGGTGGCGGTTATCATAACAAATCACTACACCTTGGTCTTTGTAAGTTTTGGTTTCCAAAATATAGTCAGCCAGACCTTTTGAGCAACGTCTAACTGTAAAGATGTTCATACGGTTAGTACCTGGTCCAATTAGTCCACGCAAACCACCTGTTCCAAATTCCAAGTCTTTGTAAAAAGACTCTTTGATTTCTTTTTTGCCAAATTTCTTTAATTCATCTTGTAGGTATTGAGGAAGTTTTTCTTGGTTTAACCACTGTGTGTAGACTTCCATTTCTAAACTTAATTTTTTATCAGCCATTTTTTCCTCCTAAAATTAAATTAGCTAGTTTAATCATGCCTTTAAAAACTAAAGTATCGTCGTATTTTAAAGGGAGATTTACATTTAGTTTTTTTAAAAAAAACTGAGCAGAACCACCAGTTAAATAAACTGATTTTATGGTTGGATTATCTTTATATATTATACGCAAAAATTCAGAAATTTCAAAACACGACGAGAAGTAAATCCCACTATCTAGGCAATCTTTAGTGGTATTGCCAAGCAAACTTTTCGGAATTTTTGGAGTGTGCTCAGAAAGTAAAGCAGCTTTGGAAATCAGGCTGTATTTTAAATTGTAGCCAGGCGAAATTGCAGCACTTTCTATTTGATTTTTATATATCAGTAGATATTTATTAAAAGTACCAATATCGGCAATCAAAGTGCGTTCATTTTTTGATACCGAAAAAACTAAAGCCAAGAGGTCGGCACCAATATCGCTTGGGAAATTTTCTTTAATTTCTACTGGTAATTTCAAATAAGTTAGTTCTGTAAACTCACATTCTTGCTCTTTTAAAACTGCGGTTAAAATTTCTGTTGCTTTTGGCACAACTGAAATAAAGTAAATTTGTGTTTTTTTAATTACGTGGTCTTTAATTAAAGTATCAGCAAGTTTTTTATCAAAATCTTTAGTTAAAACTGAGGTTATCGCTTTTATTTTATTTTCTGAAAAAACTGCAGTTTTTATTCTAGTGTTGCCAATGTCTATTAAAAAAATTTCACTTGTCATCTCTACTTTCCTCATCTATGCTTTTGGATTTATTTAAAAGCTGTTCTTTATAAGTAAATTGAACTACGGTGTAAATTGGCACACAAATTAACAGCGAAAGCAGGGTTTCTAAAACTGTGTTAAAAGAAATTATTGATAAAAATAACTTACCAGCATTTGGCGGATAGAGTTTTTTGATATACAAATATAAAAATAGAGCTCCTAACACCAATGTTGAATAAATTATTTGACTTAAAATTACGGTATTGGCAATAACTAAAGTTTGTTTTTTAAAGGTCAAGACAAACAAAATAAGAGAACCTATAAATAAAACAGAAGTTAGCGTAAATACAAATATTTTCATGCCAAGACTGTAGGTTTTAGTAAGTTGGACTAACGCAAAATAAACAACTACAAAGAAAATAAGATAAAGCGTAAACAAAACTGCTTTTTTCCAAATTCTGTCTTCACCGATTTTTCTAAATATAGCGTAGATAAAAACAGCAACAAAACCGAAGAAAACTCGGGCAGGAACTGCGACTAAAAAGTTTTGAAACGCCAGGTCTATTGGAGAAGTTGCAAAAGCCAGGGCGTAAAGCCAGGAGTTTAGTCCAAAAATACTTGCAAGTAAAACTGTGTAGTACCACGGCAAAACACCTAAAGAAAGCAGCACAAACACCGGAATTATAGTTAGCGAAACCGGAGGGATTTG
>CAUUFL010000064.1:0-3566 GCA_963544545.1 uncultured Acholeplasmataceae bacterium | reverse complement strand
ACAAAAGGCAACACATTTAAATCAATGTACTGTTGGATTTTACTTTGAATAATTTCAGTTTTATCCATTTTACTATTCTAAATTCGGCAGATATATCTCGGCTTCACCGCGGCACGCTTCTTTATTTTCTAAATTAAAGAAAGTACACAAAAAAGATACTCTCTTTTTGACTGAGTCAATGTATTTGCATTCAATTTCTAAAGTTGCTTCGTCGCCGACAAAAATAGGTCTTAAAAACTCAATGTTTTGTTTTAAATAAACCGAGCCTTCGCCTGGCCAAATTGTGCCAAAAACTCGCGAAAAATGCGAAAAAAGCAAAGCACCATGTACGATAGGTTTCACAAATCTAGTTTGTGTGCAGTAGACAGGATCTGTATGCAGCGGATTTTTATCTTTAGAAACTTCTGCAAAAGCAAGAACATCGTCTATTCTAAACAAAATAGTTTCGCGATATTTTTCGCCTACTTTAATTGCTAAACTCATTTAGGCTAAAGTTTAAGTCTTATTTAGTTTGAGTTTTCTCTAGTTCTTTTAGACGGTCGTATTCAACTTTATCAATAGTTACGGTCTCTGTTTGTGGTAAACCTTTTTGTTTGTGGGCTTTGACTAAAGCGTAAATTACATTTCCTAAGTTAAATAAGAAAAGAGCACCGTTGATGGCCCAAACAGAGTGGGCACCAATTAAAATACCGTAAGTTACAAAAAGCAGACAGCCAACTGAGTTAACTGAGCGAATAATTAAGTCTTTTCTGAAGGTAAATGAAATAAAAATTACTATACCAGCAGCAATTCCAACTAGTTCATAGTAGTTAAAACCAGAGTTAGTTTTAGTTAAAAAATTAAGTAAATTCATATTTTCTCCTTTATTTTTGAATTTATAGCAGGTTAAGTTAATTATACTTTAACAAAACCAAGTGTTAGTCTTGTGTGAAAAACGAAGACTGGAGTAAGTTAGTTGTGGTGTGAGTTTTTTGCCAAAATGAACTTTTGCCCTTACCGACTAAAATAATTTCACCCGAATCTTTCAGGGTTTTTAGTGTTCGGTTAATTGTAGAAAGCGAAATATGTGGATTGGCTTTTTTTAAATCAGCGACGGTGAAAGTATCTTGGAAGTTCCTAATTTGGCCAATGATATCGTTTTTGCGATTTATAGTTGCTTCAAACTGATGTTGATGAGCCTTTGTTTCAAACTCTTGATAAGCCTGAAAACACACTGAGGTTAAAATCTCAAAAAGCAGCGAAGTGTCTGAGTGTCCGTGCAACCAGTTAGTGCTAGCCACTGCCAAAGCCTGGTCTAGTTGAGTGCTAAGTGGTGCTAAGAACTTAAAAAATGAAACGTAAGAAAAGACTTTAAACTCAGCGGTAAACAATCTATAGGCAAGCAAGCAAAATAACGCTTTTTGGTTATCCAAGTAAGGCTCCAGCATATAGTAGTCGATTAAGAAATTAGAAATTAACGTAACTTTTTCAATTTCTTTGACGCAAAGAGTGTTGTAAAGTGTGCAGATCTCGTTTAGTTTTGCCTCAATTCCGAGTGGTTTGCCACTTGTATCTAGAAAACTTGATTGGTTTGGTTGTGCCCGGTTTAAAGAAACTGAGTGGATTCCTTCGCCAAGCGCAGATGCATACGCATAGATATCTGAGTTGTGCAGACCTTTTTCGGCGGTCTGTTGAATACTTGAAATGATTTTTCTTGCGTTTTGGACAAACCTTTCCTTTAAGTTATTTGGCTTGTAGTCGTTTGAAGTAAATTTTTTTAATTTATCTTTATCTAATTCTGAAAACATACAAGAAAAATAGTATGAGTTTTCAGAAACTAGACCTGGAATGAGCGCTTGCTTGAATTTTTTGAAAAACTCAGCAAAGTAAGTTTCTTGGCCGCGTTTAGCGTAAAGTGCGGTTAGTTTGTTGATTTGAGAAAAATCTAGCGTAAAGCGGTCAATGTTTTTAAGTAAAAACATTTAAATAAAGTAGTTGCCTAAACGCAGGCACCACCAATAAACTCACGTAGTAGTGAGTTGCAAGGAACAAGTTGATCGTCAATGTCTACGTAGTATTTCAAGAACTTAACCAAACGGTTGGCAGTAATAAAATATTCAGATGAACGAGGAATGGCCTGTAGTTGTGGAAGTGCATGTTTTTTAAGCACAGCGTATTCATAAGAAAGCTCAGTGTTGAAAACGAAGTCCACACCTTCCTGGTTTGGATAAATCCACTTAAACTCACCTTTTCTGACAGACGGCCACATTGAAAGAGTTTCGGTGGCCTTGGCGTTTCTATATTTTGAGTCTCTTACAATTCGGCGAAGTAAACGCAGATCAGTAAAGGAAATCGGGTTGTGGAAGTCAATGTGTGCCTGAGTTTGTGGTCCAATAAAGATTTTGTATTTTAATTCTCGCTTAATTGACTTAGTTAACTCTTCGTTTAAGGCGTGAATACCTTCAATGATGATAGGAGTTGTGGCATCAATAGTAAGTGGTTCTTTGAAACTACGAGAAGAAGTTTTAAAGTCGTAAACTGTTAAACTAGTTGGTTTGCCTTGAATTAAGTCAGATAAGTTTTGGTTAAACAGGTCAATGTCAAGGGCATATAGGCTTTCAAAATCTAGGTTGCCGTCTTCATCTAGCGGAGTTTTTGAACGCTCAACATAGTAGTCGTCAATTGAAATCATTAAAGTCTTGACGCCAAGTGAAGCCAGGGTATATCTTAGTCTAGTTGCAAAAGTAGTTTTGCCAGATGAAGAAGGACCAGCTACACAAATTAAGCGTTTTTTAGTGCCATAGTTTAAAATTTCTGAGGCTGCTTTAAAGAAGTTGTTAGTGTGTCTGATTTCACACATATTAATAAACTCACTAATTTTTTTGCGGTCAAATGCTTTTTCGTTAAGTTCAGCAATTGTGCCAACTCCGACTGACTTAGACCAAGCAGCGGCTTCTCTTAAGGTATTTGCGTAAGTTAGAGATTCTGAAAACTCAGGAATGCGGCCATTTGCCTCACCTCGTGGGTATTGCAAAATAAAGCCAGCGTCGTAAAGGAATATTTTGTAGTCTTTTAAATAACCTGTGCTTGGTACCATTTTTGAATACATATAATTGTAGTAATCGCCAACTTTATAGGCGTTTACGTATTCTTGTTCGCGCACATTTAAAACGGCAAGTTTATCTAAATCTCCTTGTTTTGCGTAGATATTTTCAGCCTGTTCAAGCGGAATTAAGACTTTTTCAAAAGGCATGTCAGCCTTAACTATTTTTTTAATTTCTTTGTCTAGCGCTTCAATGTCTTTTTCAGTTAGTTTGCGTCCAAGTTTTTTAGGAATAGCCAAAATAGACATAGAAACATTGTAGTTGAACTTAACTTGGCTTTTAAACAGACGATTGTAAGCCATTGCTACAATAAAACGTAAAGAGGCTTCATAAATTCGGTTAGCAGAACGAGCAGAATGCGATAAAAACTCAATTTCGCAGTCTGCGTGTAGTTGGTAAGTTAGTTCACGAAGTCGGCGGTTGGCTTTCACGGCAAAAGGCGTAAAGTCTAACTTCACTTCTTTTAAGACATCTAAAGCGCAC
>CAUUFL010000063.1:0-3592 GCA_963544545.1 uncultured Acholeplasmataceae bacterium | reverse complement strand
TAACTTCAATGTTGGTTTTTTTAAATAGTTCTGCTTGCCCTTTTTTGTCAGCAGTTAAGTGTGGGTCTTGAGTAATTACTGTGACTTTTTTACAAATTTCTGCCAAAAAAGCTGCCTCATCAACAGCAGCATTGCCACCACCTACAACTGCGACTTCTAAGTCTTTGTAGAAAAATCCATCGCAAGTTGCACAAAAAGAAATACCATTGCCAAGGTATTTGGCTTCGTTTTCTACGTTTAGCGTTCTTGGTTTTTGTCCAGTTGCTAAAAGCACAGTTTTGGTTTCATAGGTATTTTGATTTGTAGAAACTTTGAAACCATTTTCAATTTTTTCAATTTTTAAAACGTTTTCAGCAATTATTTTTGCACCTAAAGACTTGGCGTGTTCATGCATTGATTTTGCCAAAGCACTACCCTCAATTTTACTAAAACCTAAGTAGTTTTCAATTTCTTTGGTGTTAATAATTGCGCCACCTGGTACTTTTCGTTCAAATACCAGAGTGTCTAAATTTTGTCTTGCTGCGTAAATTGCTGCGTTCAGGCCGGCAGGACCTTCGCCAATAATAATTAAATCTTTCATAATTAGTTAAATAAATCCTTTAAATCCTTTAAATCGTTAATCTTGTAAAGTGCGGTTGTAGAGCCGTTTTCGGCAGTTTCTGTGCTATAGAAAACTGTTTTTATTTCAAGAGCATCCGCTAGTTTTAGCATCTCTTCACTTTCTGAAATCACACATGCTCGCTCTTTTCTCATTAGTTTGTTTGCTAAAAACGGATTGATTTCGTCTTGCAGATACGAATTTTTAAATGAACAATATAAAGCGCTTTCAGCCAAAGTTTGTTTTAAGTTAAGTTTAGAGAAAACAACTGTTTTAATTCCAAATATAGAGTTATATAGTTTGAACTTCAAAATAGCCTTATAACCCAGTTTTAGAGCAAGATCTGTGTCTAGTAAAAAGTAGGCAACTGAACCAACTTTTTCGCCTTTTTCGTTAACTATATAGCGTCCTTTTTTACCAGGGTCCAGGTAAGTTTCGTAGTGATAAGGAGTAGCGTCTACGTAGTATGGAATGTGTGTGAAGTAAAGATACTTAATACCAAAGTAAATCAAACCACCTATTACAAATAGTACAGAAATCAACACATTCTGTTTAATCTTGCCAATCCAAAGTGGGTCTTGGCGAAAAGGTTCAATTAAAAAGCCACGAATTAAGCCGTAGGCTACGGTGTATATTCCAAACATATCGCCAACTTTAAGTAGTTTAAAACGACGAACTACAAGAAGTAAAACTAAAATAAATAAGTTAGCAAGTGACTCATATAAGAAGGTTGGGTGCCAGTAGCCAAGTTGAGTTGAGTTGTTTCCGCTAAAGTGCATTTGCTCGCGAATAAAACCTGGTAAGAAATTCAGACTTCCAGCCATCGTACCGTGTGCCTCACGGTTGATAAAATTGCCCCAACGTCCAGCAATTTGGCCAATTAAGAAACCAATTGCCACTATGTCTAAAATCAAGAGCATATTGATTTTTCTGACCCAGCAGTAAATGGCTGCCGAAATCATGGCCACTATTATCGCACCGTGAATTGCAAGTCCCCCACTTCTGAAATCAAAAAATGAAGAAAGCGAAGCGTTTGGGTCAAACAGTAGGTAATAAAGTCTAGAGCCTAGAATTGAAAGCGGGATAATTATTAAAACTCCATCTGTAGCGTGGGATACCGAAATATTTGATTTCTTGACTTCTTTTAGTGATGTGTAGACTGCGGCAAATATTCCAAAAGAAATAAAGACAGCATACCATCTAACGTCTTGTCCAAAAATAGAAAAAGCCGTTTTACTAAAACCAATTGCACGGTCTGGTGTACTAAAACCGTTTGTTGCAAGTGCTAGCAGAGCAATAAAAATCAAGGTTAGCAGCGGAAAAGTTAAAGTTTCCCAGTATTTATTTGTAAACTTAAAAAACTTAGTTTCGCGGTATCTTGCTGTGAGTTTTTGTATTTTTCTAATCATATTTTTAACACCTTTCTTAAATATTTTCCGGTCAAGGAACGCGGATTTTCACAAATATCTTGAACTGTACCTTTCGCAACAATTTCGCCGCCTTCATCACCGCCATGTGGTCCTAAGTCAATTATCCAGTCTGCCTGTTTAATGACATCTAAGTTATGTTCAATTACCACCATAGTGGTTCCTTTGTCTACTAGTTTATGGAGAACCTGACAAAGTTTTTTAACATCTTCTTGATGAAGCCCAGTTGTTGGTTCGTCTAAAATAAAGATAGTTCCGGGCTTGATTTCTTTGTGTAGTTCGGAGGCTAACTTAACGCGTTGAGCTTCACCACCAGACAAGGTATCCGAGGCTTGGCCTAATTTGATGTAGCCGAGGCCAACTTCCTGCATTACGCTTAAGCGTTTGTGGATTTGCGGGAAGTTTTTAAAAACAGAAACCGCTTCTTCCACTCGCATCTCAAGAACATCTGCTATGTTAAAGTCTTTGTATTTAACTTGCAGGGTTTCTGAGTTGAATCTAGTTCCATTACACAAACTACACTTTACGTATACATCTGGCAGAAAGTGCATTGAGATTTTTTTAAGTCCGTCACCCTTGCACTCCTCACAACGCCCACCTTTGACGTTGAATGAAAATCTGCCTTTTTGATAACCTCTTTGTTTTGCTAAAGGAAGTTCTGCAAAAAGTCCACGAATATAGTCAAACACACCGATGTAAGTTGCGGGATTAGAACGCGGGGTTCTGCCAATTGGGGCTTGTGAGATTTCAATGATTTTCTTTATCTTTGAAAAATCTTGTACCCACTCAACTTTAGGTTTAGTTTGTTTAGTGTCACCTAATTTAATTTGCAGAGATTTTAACAATACATCTTGCACTAAACTAGACTTACCAGAGCCAGAAACACCAGTGACAACGGTTAAAACATTTAAGTAAAATCTAGTGTCAATGTTTTTTAAGTTGTTTTCGTGGGCTTTGCTGATTTCTATATAGTCAAAATCGCTTATTAGTCGGCGTTTTGCTGGAATTGGCACTTCTGTTTGGCCGGACAAATAGTAACCAGTTAGTGATTTTGGTTTTTCTATAAAGTCTTTTGGTGTGCCTTCCGCCACCAACTCACCACCAAAATCTCCGGCTTTTGGGCCAATGTCAATAATCCAGTCAGCGGCTTCCATAGTCTCTGTGTCGTGTTCTACTACAACCAAAGTATTTCCAAGGTCGCGCATTTTACAAAGAGTGTTGATTAACTTGGCGTTGTCAGCCTGATGCAGACCAACTGAAGGCTCATCAAGCACATAGAGAACTCCAGAAAGTTTCGCACCAATTTGTGTAGCTAGTCTAATTCGCTGCAACTCACCGCCAGACAAAGTAGCAGCGGAACGATTTAAATTAAGGTAAGAAAGTCCAACGTCGTTAAGGAAACTTAGACGGTC
Source organism: uncultured Acholeplasmataceae bacterium (assembly GCA_963544545.1). Lineage (GTDB taxonomy): Bacteria > Bacillota_I > Bacilli_A > Acholeplasmatales > Acholeplasmataceae > CALISC01. The sequence continues at coordinate 155 of CAUUFL010000063.1, read as the reverse complement.
TTTAATTTCTTTTAAAATACTTAAAGAAATTGCATTTTCTTCTTCGGTTAAAGTTAAGTTATTTAAAAACTCAAGTAGTTTTTTAACCGATAAATCAGAAAGCTCAAAAATATTTAAATCGCAAATTTTAACCGAAAGCGCAGATTGATTTAAGC
>CAUUFL010000062.1:0-3614 GCA_963544545.1 uncultured Acholeplasmataceae bacterium | reverse complement strand
ATATTTTTCAAGAAGATGAAAACGCTATTCGCATTTTTGAAGTTAAGGCCACCACTACAAATAAGTTTTTAACTAAACTAACTACCAAAAAAGACGGACCTGCTTTTATTTACAACGAAAAAACCAAAATTATTGAAGATGTCATGTCAACAGAGAAAGCCAGAGCGAAAGTCACCACACGTTTTGACACAAGTGGAATTGGCCGAATTTCTTTTGACCTTGCTTATCAGCGATATGTTGTTGAGCGAAGTAAACAATTCACCAAACCTGTTTACTATTATTTGGCTATTTTAAACCACGAATACATATACGATGGCAAAACTAACGAAAATGGTGCTAGAGTGTATGACCCTAATACTATAATTTCTTTTATTGACTATAATAAAATAACTGAATACCTTCAACCCACAATAGACTCAGAAATTAAAAAAATAGAACAAGCCATAGACCAAGCAGATGCATCTAAAGTTAACTTTGGTATGCATTGTCAAAAAGGAAAGAACTTAGAGTGTCAATATTTTTCTTGTGTGTGTAAACACGACTGGCAAATACCTGAGAAATACTCAATATTTGAATACATTGACCGCCACCACGGCTTTAAAAGCAAGGCAGAAAAACTAGAAATTGAAGATCTGGTCAACGAGGGCACAGTTAAAATGACCGATCTGGACGATGAATATCTAAACCGTGAAAAAAACAAAACTCAAAAATACTGTGTGCTTACAGGCGAAGAGCATATTGACGAGGCTTTAGTTAAAAAATATTTAGACGAAATAAAATTCCCAATTTATCACTTGGACTTTGAGTCTACTAACTTTCCTTTACCGCGTTATGTTGGCGAAAAGCCCTACACACAATCACTATTTCAGTTTTCAATCCACATAGAAAAGGAGTTTGGCAAGTGTGATTTAAAAGCGGATAACGTCTACTTTTTAAATAAAGACACCAAAACAGACTATCGCCTTGAGTTTACCAAACTCATGCTTGAAACTATCAAACCAGACGGCGGCAGTGTGATGGTTTACAACAAAGCCTTTGAAAACACACGAATTAAAGAATTAATGCAACTATTTAAAACAGATACTAAAATGGTAAAAGGTTTGCAAAATATCTTAGACAGAATATACGACTTAATGTATGTCTTTAAAGGAAAGAGCGCAGACAAACCGAAAGGTGGCCTGGCTTACTACCACCGTGATTTGTATGGCTCTTACTCAATTAAAAAACTGCTTCCTGTTTTTACAGACCTTTCTTATAAAAACCTAGAAGTACAAAACGGTCTAATGGCGGTGCAAGAATATTTGTCTTTTACTGAAAAAAAAGGACCTGACTACGACAAATCATACGCAGCACTTTTAGCGTATTGCGGCCAAGACACCTACTCAATGCACCTGCTTTTAAAAGCGATTGCCAAAAAAGTAGGTTGGCAACCTAAAAAATAGCAATTAAATCTCAAAAACCAATCAGCATAACACTGGTTGGTTTTTTAATTTTCAGCAATTAAACTGCTATTTAGAAAACACCAAAAGCTGTTTTTAAGCAATTTAGTTAATCTGCATAAATATATATGCGGAGGAACTGTTAATGTCAAAAAAACTTAGTTTTGTGGTTTTATTTTTTATTTCTCTTTATTTTGGACTTTTTTCACCTAAACAGGCTGTCGCAAAAGAATCTAGAATAGTTGAAAAAACTTTCATTAAAACAGTAATTTACCGTGAGTTTGACTTTAGTTTAGACAATCCAGAGAAAGTATCTTTTGATGAACTAAAAAATGCGGTTAAAGTTTGGTTAAAAGACGCAAACACGGGCGAAAAATATATGGCTGAATCTATTGAATACGCAAAACCAGAAAGTTTTGAAGAAAAATTCTTTATGACTAACTTCAAACAAAGGAAAATGCTGGTTAGTTTACTTTGTGAGTTTAGCCGTCTTGCTGATGAATTGGAAGTTAATTTAATTATCAATATTTTAGACAGAGAAAAACCAACTATAAACCAAATTAAGCCAATAGTTTTCACAGAACTTAAAAAAGATAGACTTACAGATAAACAAATTGAAGAAATTTTAAAGAAACACTTTGTCTTTAAAGACAATATTTCAACTAAATTGACAACCAAATTACTTGGTGCTGAAGACGTTTTGTTAAACAAACCAGGTAAATACCCAATTGAAGTTCATTGTTTAGATGAAAACGAAAACCAAGCGGTTTTAAAAACCTACATAGAAGTTAAAGACATTGAGGCTCCCAAAATTGAGTTTAAAAAACAGACAGACCAGTTAACTACAGTAGTCGGTTCGCCGTTTTTTACCTTAAATCAGTTTAATATTACTGACAACAGTGGAGATGAACTAGATATTAAAGTAGAAGGTGAAGAGAAGTTAAATAAAGTTGGAGTGCACCAACTTTCGGTAACAGCAACTGATAAAAGCGGAAACTCAACTACAAAGAAATTCACTGTTGAAGTTAAAGATACAGGAGTTGCAGAAATAACATTTCCTTTTAAGGAACTTTCAAAAGAGGTGCTTTCTCCAAGTTTAGAGAATGAAAAAATAAAGACTGAATACACAAACTTCATTGACGAAATTTTAAAATCAGCCATAGTAAAAGATAAAGTTTACACCCACGAGTTAAACGAATTAAACCTAGACATAAGCGAAGTTAACTTAAGTAAGGTAGGTAAATACAAAGTTACTTTAAATGTGTTTAAGCCAAATACTCAAGAAATCAGAGGTTCAAAGTCTTTTGTCTTAGAAGTAAAAGACACAACTAAGCCAACCATTGAACCCATTCAAACTAAGCAAGATAAAAATAATCAAAACTATGTGCCTGTTCAGATAAACTCTAAGTTTAACTTAACTGACTTATTTGACATAAAAGATAACTACGACTTTAAAAGTGAACTTAAAACTACAATTGACAAAACTATTGACACTAAAGAACTTGGCAAATCATATTTAGTAGAAATCTCAGTTCAAGACAAAGCAGGTAATAAAATTTCAAAATCATACCTGCTAAAAGTTGTAGACTTACTTCCGCCTACTTTAGTAAAACAACCGAGAAGTATCTTTTTAAATGTTGGTGAGAAGTTTCAAGCAAGTAAATATTTTTCATATCAAGATGACACAAAAGTAACCGAAAAACTATATGTTGACGGAGAAGAATACACCTTTAATTTCAGTAAACCTGGTAAATACCGCTGTGAACTTAAACTAACCGATGAATATGGAAACGAAACTATACATAGTTTCGTTTGTGTGGTTGGCGACAACATCCCACCAGTATTGGAATTAAAATCAAATAGTTTAACTGTCAAATTAAGAGAAACTAATTTACTTGAAACTCTGCGTCAAAACATAGCGGGTATTTTTGACAATGTAGACAAGTCAATTAACCCTAGCAAATGTCACATTGACGTATCTGGCGTTAACTTAGAAAAATGCGACTACTACAAAGTGTACTACACAGTAAAAGACACTTCGGAAAACTCAGTGACTAAAGAACTTAGACTTTTGGTGGATGACAAGGTAAAACCAACAATTAAAGAAACTAACCCACTTGAAATTGACATCGTGACTTTAAAAAATAATCCAAGCCAAATTGATTACTTAAAGGG
>CAUUFL010000061.1:0-3776 GCA_963544545.1 uncultured Acholeplasmataceae bacterium | reverse complement strand
GTAAACAGAACTTCTGAAGTTGGACGAACGATTAGATTTTCTTCCAAGGTTTTGCTACCAGCAGTTGTAACGGTCGCAGTTTCTGGTGCAAATCCCACAATGTGGTCCTTTTCTTTTTGAAATAGGCTTTCTGGAATTAACATTGGCATGTAGAAATTGCTGTGTCCAGTTGCTTTGAAGTTTGCATTTAAAAACTCTTTAATTTTCTCCCAAATTGCGTAGCCGTATGGACGATAGGTTATGAAACCTTGTGTGTCTGAGTAAGACATTAACTTAGCCTCAACACAAAGGTCTTGGTACCATTTACCAAAATCTACATCCATATCAGTAATTTTTGAAACAAATTTTTTAGTCATGGCGTTCACCTGTTAATTTAACAATACCTTTTTCAATTTTAATTAGGTTTTTTTCAAGCATATAGTGCAAAATTTCTTTAAATCTACGATTTGAAACTTTAAACTCGTTTTCAACCAGTTCAGCCGTTAGTTTATTTTTAATAGTTTGAGCCGGTTGTTTTTGAATATAGGCAAGAATTTCTTTTGCTTTTAGATTAAAAATATCAATCTTATTTAGTTCTTTTAATGTGCAGTTGTAGCCATCAAAGTTGCGTCTGCGGATGACGACTGCCATTTCTTGGCCTAATCTGACTTTTTCAATGATACATGACTTGTGCACAAACAACTTAACTAAGTTGGGAGTAAGTAAGTTAATTCCGTCTTTTCCGATGTTAATAACATGAGCGTTCACTATTTCCATTTCACTGAACTTATCTTCAGAAATTTTAATTGGAAAAACTATTTTGGCAACTAATCTTTTTTCAAAAAACTGCTTTACATGTACGTAGTCACCAACTTGTGGCCAGACTTCTCGGTCTTCACCCAAAGTATCCTTAGAAAGTAGTAAGTGCTTAGCAACCCCATTATCCAAAAATACACCAAGGTCATCAACTCTACCAACTACTTTTAAGAAACCCATTTCACCGTTTTGAATGATTGGTTTTTTGACAGTCAAAGCAGGTCTTTTTTTACTATCTATAAAAAGATAAAGTTCAGTCTCATCACCTGGTTTAAAATCAGTGTGCTCACTTTCATTGAAATGCAGGAAATAAATTTCTTCATCAAAAAAATTCTTCGCCATATAAGCGATGTCAGTTTTTTTAATTATTTCAAACTTATATACTTGACCAGGTGTTAACATTGATATCAAAATATTCCTTTTCAATCTTTTTCATTATATCACGCGCGTAGATTAAAAAAGCAACCCCGCATAGCGCAATACAGATTAAAAAGAAGTAAAAATAGTCGTGATTTTTAGTCAATTTTCCGGCAAAAATATTTAAAATAATAAACAAAACATTGACCAGTGAGTTAATAATTATGACCGAGAAATTAAAGTTATTTGGGGCAACAAGGCTAAATAGTAGTTTAAAGTAAACAAAGATAAATGTCGCCATTGATACACTTCTAAGCAGAGTCACTGTAATTATTGCGTAAATATTGTCAGTAGAGATATAGACAAAAAACCTAAACAAGGTAAGCGCAACTGCAACTCCAAAAAGCAAGTAAGAGTCCACTTCTTTAAAGTATCTAGCAAGTAGAAAAATAAAGATAGTTTCCACCACCACAAAACCAGTTAAAATTGCGCCATACCAAGACTTATTGATTGAACCTACTACCGAAAAGTAGTCTGGTTGAAATTGGTCAAAAACCTTAAAAGTGCTCATAAATAAGACAAAAATAGTAGTAAATACCCAAAACTTTTTGTTTTTAAAAAGTAGTTTTAACTGAGTTTTTTCGGCAAATTTCGCGCTTTTGGTAAATTTAATTGGCTTAATTAAAAAGACTAAAACTCCAGCTAAAACAAACAAAGTAACTGCTGACAAAAAAGAAACTTTGAAACCAAAGTAATCTGCAACTAAACCACCAACTACACAAAGTAAGGCGTAGCCAATTGCGCCAAATATTCGGATATTTGCAAACTCATAGTCGTTGTTTTCACAAAAACCACCTGCAAAAGAATCTAAAAGCAAGTAAATTGGTTGACTAAAAATAGCGATTGCCAAAGAAATCAAGGCCACAATGTAAATGTTTTTTGTAAAGAAAATAAAGGCTAAAATTGCTCCAGTTTCAAGTGCTGTTAACAGCACTATTAAAAAGATATTTCTATTGATGTTTTTTGCAAAATATGTCCAAAACGGGTTAATAAATATAGAAACCAGTGGAAAAATAATTAAAATATAGCTAATTTGGTCGTTTTTGTAGCCCAAACTTTGGAAATATAAAAACATAAATGGGTAAAGCAAAGCGTCTCCCATATAGCGAATTAAAAATGCTAAATCCAGTTTAATTATTTCTTTTTTTCTGTTCATTTACTTTCTTTAAATGTCTTAAAAAGACGTCTTAATATTATATAATATAAAGTATGCAGGCAACAATTTATTTTACTTTAGGCAAAGCGTTTGCCCCTGAAAATTTAATTTCATCTATCTTAATGATGTTATCCGGTGTGGCGCTGGGTTTCTTTTTGATGTTGCTTTTCTACATTTATGCATGTTTGATTGCAATAAATAAAAAAACTCGCGTTAAAAAAGCCAAAAAAGATATGCAAACCGATGTGCAAAGAGCAATCGTTGCGACTTTGCAACTCTATAAAACCGATAAAGTTGCTAAAAAAGAACAAGGTCAAATCGGGTTTGCCTACACCCTTTCTAAACAACTTGCCTATGACATTACTTCGCTTTACTTTCCAAAATCCAAAAAACCGTATCTTGAGCTGACAATTGATGAGACTATTTTGTTTGCAAGTTATGTGGCTGCTAGAATTGATGAGATGATGTCGGCCAAAATTTTTAGTTTATTTAGAGGTTTGACTTTGAAGCGAATTGATCAGTTCAGGTCAGTAAAAAGTGAAATTGACGATTCCAAACTCGCCGGTGCCGCGCCTCTCAAGGCTTACTCTAAAACGAGACTTTTTAATCCGCTTTATTGGATAAAAACTTTGACTTTTGATAAGTTGATTGACAAGATTTTTGACAAAATCGGCTACGAAATTATTAAAATTACCGGTGAAGAGACTTACAAAATCTACTCTAAAAAAATGTTTAACAACGATATGTTTTTTGAAACCGATAAAGAGTTTTTTGAAGAACTTTACAAGCAAGTTAATCTAAACAATGAAAAAGGAGCAAAATAATTATGTGTTTCTGGCGAAAAAAAGTTAAAAAACTAACTAAAAACCAACAATTTAAAAAATTCAAAATTCACCAATTTGCCCCGCTAAATGGACTTAGAGAAGCCGAGGAGTTTACGCCTTCTATAGTGGCCTCTCCTGGAACTGGTAGAAACGTTAAAAACATTTCAAATCCAAAAGCAATAGTTGGTGAAGGTTTTGATGCCTTGGAAAAATACGAGGCTTTCCGCAGTGTTGCTGACAAAAAAATGACACAAAACGAAATTATTGATAAATACGGAAACGCGTATTATGAGTTTAACAACATCTTAAGTATTCCCACAGATGGTCAAGAGCAAATTTATCAGGCTAGTCAAAGAAAACCAGAGAAAACCAACGCAGGCACCACAATTTCGCCAATTTTTCGCAAGCAAAAACCTAGAACTAGTTTTGTAGAAGTGGTTATAGAAGACCCCTCTAAACAACTTGATGAAGTCCACAGCGTAACATTTGAGCCAGAAACTTTCAAAAGTAGTGCTGAGTTTCAAGCAGCCGGAGTTGCAGACAGCCAAGTTAAAATCACTAAGGCTAAAACTCAGGAACCTGCT
>CAUUFL010000060.1:0-3789 GCA_963544545.1 uncultured Acholeplasmataceae bacterium | reverse complement strand
AAATAAAGACCTGGTTTGCATAAACTTACTTTGACTTAACTTAAAAAACATAAAGTAAATGAGTAAAATTAGTAAATGAGTTGAAAAAACTATTAAAACTAAAAGTGGTGAAATAAAGCAAGCGGTAATTAGAACAAACACTTCTAAAATAACTGAAATAAAGAAAGGCGAGATAGTGTGCGCAAAAAACAACTCAAGAGTTTCAATGTCTTTGGTCAAGACTGTCAAAAAATCACTCTTGTAAGTCTCGGTTAGTAAATCCAGACTTGTGTTTTTAAGTTCTTTAAACAAAACTAGCCGGTAGTTTTCCAAAATACGAAAAGCCACTAGGTGGTTAAAGTACTGCTCAAGGAACCGAAAAAATGGTCTAAGCAGTCCAACTGTCGGAACTAAAGTACCTAAAACTACTAAGGTAGTAAAAGAAAGTGCGTTGTATTTAAATAAAATAAATAAAGGAAGCGCTGCAATTAAAAGCACACTCAATTGAGAAAGCACACCAAAACAAACAGCCGCAGTCATTGCCAGTAAATTATTTTTTAGAAAAACTCGCTTATGCATTTTGCTTAACCTCTTTATTTTCAAAGTCTAAAACTAAAGAGTTTTCAACTTCAGAACTTGCGCGGTGCGAAATTAAGATAACTATCGCTGATTTGGCTTTGTTTTTAAGCATGCTCAGAGCCTTGGCTTCGTTTTCTTTATCAAGGTTTGCAGTAATTTCGTCAAGTATATAGACATCTTTTTCAATTAAAGAAATTAACGCTAAATACAGTCTTTGTTTTTCACCACCAGATAAATTGGCCTCGCTTGCGTTAACTCTGTAGTCGAGGTTTGCACTAAGTTCAGGTAAATCAAACTCCATTAAGGCTTTTTTAATTAAGGCACTTTCAGAAACTCCGTGATTTTTGAAAAACTCCAAAATATTTTCGCCGTATATTGGCTGTTCTGCTGAAATATACATTAGTTTTTGATAAAAATCAGCATCATTAATTTGATTGATATCTGTTTTGTTTAAATAAATTTCACCAGACTGAGGTTTTTGGATTTTAGATGCAAGTTCCGCAAATGTAGTTTTACCACAACCTGACTTTCCTTTAATTAAATAGAAGTTAGGCTTAACAAACTTATATGAAAACTCAGTTAAAACTTTAGTGTCGCCGTGTGAAAAACTAACTTTGTTAAACTCAAGTGTATGAACTGATTCTGAAAACTCTGTGTTTTTAACATCACTTATTTTATTTGTTTGCAGATAAACCTGGTTTAAGTTTTCGTAAGCCAAAACTCCTGCCATTGCGGCGTGGAAAGCCGAGCCAAGTTGGCGAAGTGGTACAAAAAACGCTGGTGCTGTTAAACACAAAAATACAGTTTTTGAGTTTAACAGTTCATATTTATAGAAGTAAATTCCTTGTTTTCTTAAAAGAAGTGGTAATATTATTTCTAAAAATAATACGAGCGCTGCTGAAAAATAAGTAACAAAATCCATAATAAACAGTGATTTTAACTGCATTTTTAAAACTTTCATGGTCTGGACTTTAAAGTCTTTTGCGTTTTCTTTTAACTCAATCTCAGCAATGTCTTCGCAGTTTGCAAGTCTAAGTTCACGCAAACCTTTTAAGTTATCTGTATATTTTTCACCAAGATTTAAGTAAACTTGCCAATTTTTCTTAAAAGTTTTGCGGGCCTTGCGGTGACTAAGTGCCATAGCAACCGGAATTAAGGGAATGAAAAACAAAAAAATTCCGCCAGCAAAAAAGTTGCCGTTTACAAAATAAAGTACAGACAACAGAAAAATTGAAAAAAACGCTACCACAAAAGAAGGCACAAACTTAGTGAAGTATATCTCTAAGTGGTCTACTCCTTCTGTTAACAGTTGGGTGTATTTAGTGGGCTTTTCCGCAATTTTTGGACTTTTAAAGTCAATTATTCTGGCAAAGAAATCTAGTCTAATTCTAGTTTTAACAGCGCTTGCGGTAATTTGTGCAAACCAAGTCGTGGTCATTTGAATTAAAGCAAATGTTGCTACTGCGATTATGAAACTAACGATGTGCGTAGTATCTATCGTGTTTTGTTTTAAAAAAAGTTTTGCCAACACATATAGCGAGACGGTTAGCGAAAAAAAGCCAAGCGACTTAAAAACCGAAAATAGAAGTAAATTAAGTTTCTCTGATTTAGTTAAAATTGAAAAAAGTTTAGTTTTTATCATAAATACTCTTTCTTTTATATTGTTTAAAAAATTAAAAAAGCTTTGTAGGCGTGGGGGTATGGATGTATAAGTATATGAAATCCTAGAAAGCCTTTTGCTAACTAAAAAGTAATATACAAATTTTAAATTTCTAGAAAATAAATTCAGAAAATCAGTTATAAAATTTTTTGAAGTTTGTATACTTTAAAAATAGTACAATACTAGGTATACCTAAAAGCTTTTTTATCTGCTTAAATACTATAAACGAACTATCTCAAGTGGATAAAAAGAAAACGTAGTAAAGCAAAAAATGTTAAATTAAATATAAGAATTTTATACTTTGGGTCGGAAGTGTCTTCCGGAAAAGGTTCTGTGCAATCAAAGAAATGAGGATTGGTTTCTAATATTTTTTTAATGCTTTCATCTGCATATTCTTTAGATTCGTCTTCTTTTTTGCGATATTTTATGTCTAAGCGGACACGATAGACATTTGCTGATATAAAAATTGCCAACTTTAAAAGGTTATATACTTTTATAAAATATAGGAAAAAAGAATATTTAAATAAAAATATAAACAAGATATTAGTAATAATATCTGAAAACATATTAAAAATAAAAAAATATGACAAATAGCGTGTTTTAGGCTTTAGAGCATTATTTTCTTTAAAAAATAGATTTTCTTTTAATAGTCTACCTGTTAAAAATGAATAAGAGCGGCGAAATGCTGTTTTATCCAAGAGGTAGAGTAATAAATAAACAATAATATTTGCTATCAGTGAGAAAATCAATGTGCTTGTTTCTTTAAGTCTAATAATTTCCCATATGCTGCCAACTGAATTAAATAAAATCATTTCAAAATAAACTCTTTAATAATTCAGGAAGCAAATTGGATAATTGATCTACAGCGCTATCAAATATTGCTTTCCTTACAGTTGGACCAGGAAGTGATTTTTTCAAGGCTTTAGTTAAAGATTTGCCAAATAAACTGAATCTACCTTGCACACCTTTAGCACTAATTTTTCCAATAGCTTTATTTTGTGCACTCTTGGTAAAAATACTATAAAGTTTACTAGTAACTCCATTTTTCAAAACACCTATTTTTAAATTCGCTAGAGCATACTTGCTAACATATGTTATCCCAAATAACGTTGCTGACGTTGCTGCCCCTTCTGCAGCAGAAATTAGCGCTGATTTGTAGTTTACCTTGTAAAAATCACCACCATTATCAATTAAGTCATTACCAACACTTTCTACAAAACTAGTAACACCACTTATCAAAGTAGAGCCAATTAAGCCAATTCCAGATGCGGCAGCAGCACCACTAACTGCGCCCATAGCACCCGCAAGCAGCGCTTTCTTCCAATTTATTGTTCCACTTTCGTCATATTGTTTATAACAACTAACGCCTGTGGCAATTGAGGCTCCAACAATTGCACCAACTATTAGAGCAGTTAAAAATAATTGACCATCTTTATCAATATAATTAACAGGGTTGTTTTTACAGTAGCAAAATAAGTTGTTGGTAGATGAATATTCGTTTTCTACAAATAAAGGATTGTCAATGTTTAACCATCTACACCACTCAGGTACATAGTACCTGGTTGTACAGT
>CAUUFL010000059.1:0-3823 GCA_963544545.1 uncultured Acholeplasmataceae bacterium | reverse complement strand
AAAAGTCACAGTTTCTTTCGACAAAAATGACAAATTTTAATTAACAAAAAACCAAGCTTTTACCGTGAAGACATCAACATTACTTTTTTTCGCAAATACGTTTTAGACATTAAAAATCTGTTTTTAGCAGGCTACATTAAAAACGTCGATCTAGTTTACAACAGCTCCAAAAATGCTTTGGAAAAAGAAACTAAAATTGAGCGAATTTTGCCAATTACCAGACACATTTTTGAAGAGCAGGAAAACCCACAAACTGAATACATTTACGACGAGTCTAAAAACCGCATAATTAGTGAGTTAATTGTGACTTTTATAGAATCCAAAATTTTTGGGGCGATGCTAAAGTCCAAGGCTTGTGAACATCAAGAGAGACAACTTGCAATGAAGAAAGCCTCAGATAACTGCAAAAAATTATTTGAAAAATTAACACTGGAATACAACCGCGCCAGACAAGGTCAAATTACTTCTGAGTTGATAGACATAGTCAACGGCTCTTGAGAAGAAAGGAATTAAAAATGGGAAAAATACACGAAATTATTGGTCCTGTAGTAGATGTTTACTTTGACACGGATCTGCCAAAGATCAATACCTGCTTAAAAGTTAATAACCATGGGCAAGAGTGCTTTTTAGAAGTACTTCTTCACGTCGGCGATAAGGTTTGCAGAACCATTGCTTTCTCTCCTACTGATGGCCTTAAAAAAGGACTTGAAGTTATTGACACCAAAGCACCAATTAAAGTACCGGTTGGCACCAAAACCCTTGGTCGTATGTTTAATACACTTGGCCAGCCAATTGACTTAAACGGAGAACTAAAAACAGATTCTGTCAAACCTGAGCCAATTCACAAGGCTCCACCTCAGTTTGCTAAACTTTCTACAGAAGTTGAAATTTTGGAAACTGGAATTAAAGTGATTGACTTGCTTGCACCTTACATCAAAGGTGGGAAAATTGGTTTATTCGGCGGTGCTGGAGTTGGAAAAACCGTGTTAATACAAGAGTTAATTCACAATGTTGCGAAAGCCACTGGCGGGATTTCTATTTTTGCCGGAGTAGGTGAGCGTTCTCGCGAAGGTTTTGACCTTTACACCGAAATGAAAGAGTCCGGAGTTTTGAAAAACACAGCCTTAGTTTTTGGTCAAATGAACGAGCCACCGGGTGTTCGTATGCGAGCACCGCTGACCGCGCTTACTATGGCTGAGTATTTTCGCGATGTTAAAAAACAAGATACTCTGCTTTTCATTGACAACATTTTTAGATATGTACAAGCAGGTTCAGAAGTTTCTGCACTACTTGGGCGCATGCCTTCGGCAGTTGGTTACCAGCCAACTTTAGCAACCGAAATGGGTAGACTACAAGAGCGAATTACTTCAACTAAAGATGGTTCAATTACTTCAATTCAAGCCGTGTATGTGCCAGCCGATGACTACACAGATCCAGCTCCGTCTACTGTCTTTTCACATCTAGACGCAACTACTAACTTAAAACGACAACTAATTGAAGAAGGTATATATCCTGCGGTTGATCCACTTGCTTCAACTTCTTCTGCACTTAACCCAAATATTTGTGGAACTGAGCACTATACTGTGGCTAGACGAGTGCAAGAAATTATTCAAAGATACTACGAACTTCTAGACATTATTGCAATTCTTGGAATGGATGAACTTTCAGATAGTGATAAACTAATTGTGCACCGTGCGCGCCGTGTGCGTTTCTTTTTATCGCAATCTATGCATGTTGCCGAGCAGTTTACCGGAATTAAGGGTAGTTTTGTTCGTTTAAAAGACACAATTAAAGGTTTTAAAGACATACTAGACGGTAAATACGACCACATTGAAGAAGAGGCTTTTCATATGGTTGGGTCAATTGACGAGATGCTTGAAAAAGCCAACTCGCTAAAGAAAGCACAAAATGCAGTTTAATCTATATTTATATCAAGGCTTGATATTAAGTAAAGAGGCTACTAAGTTTTTGCTGAAAGACAAAAACGGCGAAGTTGTGATAATGGACAAACACATCCCGATTGTTTTGTCTGCGCTTGAGGCCACTTTAGTTTTAACTCTTAAAAACAACGAAACTAAGTATATTTGCCTAGAACGCGGAATCATTGAGTTTAAACAAAACACCGCTAAAGTTTTAGCATCGCTTGCTGTTGTGAGGGATTCTGAAAAAGAAGCACAAACTGCTTTTCTTGAGGCCAAAAACACAGCGTTAAACAATGCCAAGAAAGAAAACAACGAGTTTACAATTTTAGAAAAGAAACTTAAAGACCAAATACATTTAACTAAAGCAGGTTCACTTTAAAACTTAATGCTAAATTGAAAAATGCAGGTAATACCTGCATTTTTTGTTTGGTTTTAATTAGTTAATGTGTACTCAGAAATATCTACAACTATATAGGAAACTGAGTCTTTGTAAATTGTGCGGTTGACATTTACTTTAACAATATCTTTGCCTTTTTGCATCAAGTCATTTATTTTATCTGCACACACGTTGAATGCAGTGCAAGAAATTGCACTGTTTGCGTGGACCAGTTCAAACTTAGCCACACTAGTTCCTTTAGCACTTTTAAAAACTTTTTGGTTTTTAATTTTAGCAATTGTAGTAATTGAGTGTCTACGCTCAATTTCAGAAAACGGCACAAAATACTTTTCTTTTGCCAGTTTGTTTAGCAAATCATATTTTAAGTTAAAGCCTAGTGCTTTAAACTCAAAATCACTAAGTTCACTGTCTGAGTATTCAGATTCATCTTTTTTGTAGTCTGAAAGCAAAGCAGTATGCGCGCGCATCATAGCAAGGTCGTGCATTTGTTTTTTAGTCAAACTAAAACCATCTAAAGCACTTGCAAAAATTAAGTTTTCAAGTTGTTCTTGAGATAAAATGTCTTTAGTTTTTGTTAAAAAATCAACAAAGTCTGTGTATTTTTGTGAGTTTAGTTGTTCAACAATTTCACTGCTAATTCTTTTAACAACAGTTAAAGGAAGCAAGATTTTGTTTTGACTTAGTTTGCATTTTTTGCCAGAAATTAAAACTCGCGGATTTAAAACAAAGTAGCCTTTTAGTTTTGACTCAAAAACGTATTTAACAATAGTTTCTGTGTCTCCTGTATATAGTTCAAAGAACGCAGCAGCAAAACAGTTGAAGTAATTTGCTTTGATGTAAGCCATTTGGTAAGCCAAAGTGGCGTAGCCAACAGAGTGGCTTTTGTTAAAACCGTATTCTGCAAACTTCTTGATGAATGCAAATATTTTTTCAGCAACCTCAAGCCTGTAGCCGTTTGTAGTTGCTTTCTTTAAAAATAAAGGATGTTCTTTTTCAATTACACTTTGGTCTTTTTTAGAAATCGCTATTCTAAACAAATCAGCCTCAGCAAACGAGTAGCCACCTATTTTTTTAGCAATTTCAATAATTTGTTCTTGATATAAAATGATGCCGTTAGTACTCTTGATAATCTTAGTTATTTCTTCTGGCAAATCAGTTTCAAATGAACCTTGTTTTTTGTTTTCTATGTAGACATCTATTTGATCAAGTGCACCAGGTCTCCATAGAGCCAAGGTGTCAATAAGGTCTGAAAAAGTCTTGGTTTGCATTCTTCTGCAAAGTCTTTTTAGTCCTTCTGTTTCTAACTGAAAAATTCCTTCAGTATCTGATTTAGCAATTAGTTTAAAAGTATCTTGATTTTGAAAGTCAGTTATTCCTTTAAAATCAGGGTCAATTTTTTTAACATAATTTAGTTGTTTCTTTAAAACCGTTAAGTTATTTAAAGAAAGTAAGTCTAGTTTAAGTAGACCAATTGACTCAAGTTCGCTCATATCAAAAACTAACT
>CAUUFL010000058.1:0-3825 GCA_963544545.1 uncultured Acholeplasmataceae bacterium | reverse complement strand
AGAAAAATTTCTTACGGTGTTGCAGTTGAAAGAACTTTCCCAATCCACTCACCGCTAATTGCCAAAATTGAAGTTACTAGACACGGTAAAGTACGCCGTGCTAAACTTAACTACATCCGCAATCTTTCAACTAAGGCTGCACGTATTAAAGAAGTTAGAAAATAATTTTAACTTAAAAAAACATTTTAAAAGCCCCACAATGTGGGGCTTTTAATTTACTTGTTAGTTTAATTCAAAGTATTGTTTTAAGATTGGTTTCTTTAAAAGTGCTTGTCTTTCTTCGTCAGTTAAGTATTTTTTGTCAACAATAACTTCCCCAACATATTTTTTAAACCAACTTAAAGACATTGGATAAATTCCGGAAAACCCAGGCTCAGTTCCCCATGAGTTTTCTACTTTAAACTTAGTAACTTGTTTTTTAACTTCAGAAAAACCAGTGAAAACCATAGCGTGAGTGAGTCTTAGTTCTTGCATTTCAATTCTGTCTTTTTCTGAGTACTCTAAATCAAGGCCAAAAATTTCTTTCCAGTCAACCATTTCATTGGCGAAATGTTTAGAGTCGCTTTCTTTGCCAACATCGCAGGCAAACCAAACAGGTAAGTTGTCTCTAAGTTGCGAAACAGTTAGTTCAATTAGTCTTTGTTTTGGTAAGTTAAATTCCACTTGGCATGGTGCACCTTCCATGTTTGTGCAGTACTCAAGTTCATAGGGTTGCATAAACTTAAAGTTACGTGAACAGTCTGAAGAGACAGTCACGAAGTCATCTAAGTTAATGTCTACATATTTTTCAAAGAAGGTTTGTGGAGTTAGGTTGCGTTCAATGTGGTATTTTTTGTCTTTATCGGTGTACTCAAAGTCAAACTTTTCAATTGGCGCTGGCATTGAACTAGAAATTACTTTAAAAGCATCTAAAAACGCTTTTTCTCTAAGTTCTTTATTTAATTCAACTTTGCCTGCTTTGAAATTACTTTGAGCGTCTGCTGCGTATTTTTTGGCAATCAAAGTAATTAAACTTTGCATATGGTGAGTATTTGAAGTTTGGGCGTTTTCGGGTTGCACAGATTTTGGCACAATTCCGTATTTTTTAACTAAGTTAACAAAGTATTGCCAGTAGCCACCGTCTCCAGTTAAAGGTTCGTTAATGAACATAAAACGACGGTCTTCTGGATCAAGACTTAAGTTTTTGTCAATTACTGAAAAAAAGTAATTTACTTTTTCTAGTAAATCATAGTATTGCAAATAAGACTGAGAAAGTTCAAAACTCTCTAGTTTTAATTTTTTGGCAATTTGATATCTTAAAAAAGTTAAACCTGAAAACATCCAACAACGTCCAGATTGTTTTTGGTTTGAGATGTTCAAAGCAGGAATAACATGTGAAAAATGTGTGCTAACTAGTTGCTCGCTTTCTTGTACATAGACCACGTCTGCTAATTTAGAACGCACAAGCGCTCTTTTAATTGCACTAAGTTGTTTGTTTTTAGCAAAACTTTTGTTGTATTTTTGAAGTAGCTCTTTTGAAATTTCCATAATTATTTTCCGACTGGAGTTAAAATACCTTGGTCAATTGCCTCTGGGTAAGGGTATTTTTCTTCACGCATTCTTGCAAATATCACGTAAATTAAACCGTGTTCATAGTCTATTCTAGTAACTACTCCGTAACTTCTTTCTTTTTCTACTTTGACTTTTTGGCCAATTAGTTTTTTGTCTTCTATTCTGTCCATAAATTAGTACCTCTTTGGTTTTAATTTTACCACGAAACACACAGTAAACCTAAAAAAAGACGGTTTTTTCGCGATTTTGGAAAATAAAAAAACGAGATTTATTAAATCTCGTTTTCACTTTCTAACTCAGGTTTTGACTCTGTACTTTCTTGCATTTTACTAAATATTTCGCTAACTAAAATTGGTGCGAATAACTTACCTTGAAAACAAAGGTCTTTGTTTTTTTTCAAAGAGTTAAAATCTTCTTTTTTAGTTAAATCTTTGACAATCAAATAAGCGTTAGTTTTTTTAGTTTCAAGGGCAAACATCTTGATGAACTCAGTGAAACGAATACCGTCTGCGTATCTTTGAACTACTCCTTGAAAACCGTATCTTAGGTATGCGGAGATATTTTTAGTAAATACTTTGTGTTTGTTTTGCTCAAGACTTTGTTTGAAGTTTTCAACTATGCCAGGCAGTTCTTCTTCGTTTGGAAATAGGAAGCAAATGTGCGGTGCCAAATATTTGTATTTCAGTTTGTTGACCTGCTTTTTAAAGTCCAGCGACATTAAAGACTCTGCGGAAAGTGGCAACAGAACATCAAATATTTGGCCAAATCTTTCAGTGGCTATGTTTAGTGCGTCTACAACTTCTTTAAATAAAATCGTATCTATTTCAGTGGCTTTTCTGTGTTTTTTTGCAATTTCCTTGATTTCTTTAAAATCAAGGTCATAGCCGTCTAGACTAAAGCCAGCCTGGTAAAGCACGACATTTTTGTTTTCATCAACTATTGGCAAAAGCATCAACTTCAATTTATCTGGGTAGTTTAAAATTAGTTTAATAACGTCGTCTTCAAAAATATCTTGGTGCAAATCTTCTTTTTCAAAAATATGGAAAACTTTACCGTTGGTTTTAGCAAGGTTTAGAGCCAGGTCTGCGAACCTGTAGATTTTTTTAAAAGTCTTGTTGTAAGTCGCAGTTGGATATCTAAGTGCAGAGGCAGTAAATAAAAAGGTTAACTCTAAGCAGTTTTGTTTACCAATGTTTTGTGTTTTTTTACTTAGGTCGCTAAGCACATTGCTCAAGGCTCTGATATCGTTAAAATCTACAAACAAAGCAAACTTGTTGTCTTGAATGAAGTAAATTGACTCAGTGTTAAAAAACTCTTTTAAGACATCTATAAACTCAGCGATATATTTTTCTTGAAGTTCCAGTGAGTAAAGGTGGCGGTTGGCAAAGTTGAGTTCTATTAAAATTAAGGAAAATTTATCAATTAACTTACTTTGAAAAGTGCGCTCAAGTTCAGTGCGCGAATACAGCCCGTATATATTGTTGACCTTCGCGGTTTCGGCAAGCGTGTTAATTGTGCTTTGTTCTTCGTCGATGTCTAAAACTAGTGAAAATACCACAACTTTGCCAAGCACATCAACAGAACTCGCAAGTTCCATAACTTGTTTTTTTCTCAGCCTATATTTTTGCTTTAGTGAGTTTCCTGGTTTTAAACTACAAGTTAAAAACTCTTTTTTATAACTAATTTTGTCGCTACCTGCAATTTGCGTGCAGTATTGGTCTAGCGTAGTTATTTCAACTCCATCTAAAAGCATGCGCATGCCTGTACTTAGATGAACTTGTTCGTCTACGTAGTATTTAAACGCTAGATTTGAGTTTTCTTTTAAAGTCGTAAATAGGTTAGTGATTTGTTTTAGTTTAAGTAAGTTTTTGTCTTTTTCAAAAACATCTAAAATAAGTGCTGATAGCAACTTAAAGTAGGAGTACTGGCTTTCTTGAAAGTTATGAATTTGCAAAACAAACTTTAAGTTTTTACTTAATGAAAAGCAGTAAAGTGTTTGGTATTCAGGTAGGTAAGGACCGCCTGTAAGTGGGTTTTTAAACTCAGTTAAATCGCCTTGTTGGTATATTTTATCAAAGTTAACTTGCACTAGTTTACTAAAAACTGTGTCAGTTAACTGAATATCTTCAATATCTTTATTGTATAGTCTTTCTTTTTTGTAGTTATACAAAGTTTGGTTTTTTAAAATCACTAAGTCAGCCGCCGGTACCAAAGCCTCACTCTTAATTAAAAGACTACGAAGGGTTTCTCTTAGACTTAAGTCTTGTGGGATTT
>CAUUFL010000057.1:0-3859 GCA_963544545.1 uncultured Acholeplasmataceae bacterium | reverse complement strand
TAAATCAAAGGTACCATCTGCCATTGCGTCAAAAATCTCGTCGGTAATAAATCGCATTTCTGGATTGTTTTGAATAGTGGTTTTCAAAAAATCCATGGCAGCACTAATAGCAGGCTGGTTTTGTTTTTGATTTTTGTCAGTATCAAGAAGTGGATTCATTGTGTAGCCAAGGTGTTTAAGCGCGACCATAAAACCGTCTCTGGAACTGTCATACATCGCCATTTTGGGGTATTTTTTTTTAGTTTGAAATATCCCCCAACCAAGTTTTTCAACATCTTTTTTGAGTTCTTTTGCATTTTCTCCGGCTGTGTTGTAAAACAGACCAACATATCCCCAGAAATAAGGAATTGAGTAGTCCAGAAAATCAAACTCGGGGTCTGTGCTAATTTGCTTGTTATAGTCTTTGATTAGCCTGTAGATTTGCGGTGAAAAGATCTGTTCTTTTTTGTATTTGATACGACTCCAGTCAATTTTTTGAATGTAGCCTTTTTGCATCATTTGCACGGCCGCGTAGTCAGAAAGCACAGAAATGTCAAACTTATCTTCATTTGAAATTTTTTGAACTGCTACCTCGTTGCTGGTGAAGTTAGAAAAAGCCAATCCTTTTTTGTTTTGACGAGCAAAGCGAGGCACTAATTCTTCGTCTGCAAAAAACTCGTTTGGAATTAGTAGTTTAACCTTTTTGCGGTTAACCACAAAGTTATAAATAACAAAAAAGAAAAACAAAAAAAGTAGTGAAAAGGAAATTAAATATTTAACTAATCTCGGCTTAAACATTGTGTGTAATTTCCTTTCTTTCTTTTCTGACTTTAATCAGTGCAGTTGCGTAGTCGTAAACAACTTTGACCATAATTACCAAGATTATCAAAGTGGAAAGTGCATTGATAGAAGGGTTTAGTCCTCTTTTCAAGGTATACAGATATATTGAGATGTTTTGGATGTTTGAACTGCCTGAAACAAAGTATGAAATAATAAAGTCATCAAAAGACATGGTAAAAGCAATCACGGCGCCTGCTTGTATACCTTCTTTGATTTGCGGAACTAAAATTTTAAAAATCGCTGTAAAGTATCCGCATCCCAAGTCATATGCTGCGTCTAAGATGTTTTTATCCAAAGTCAAGATTTTTGGATAAACAGCAGCAAGTACAAAAGGAACCGAAAAAGCAATGTGGGCAAGTAAAATTGAAAAGAAACCAAGCGGAATTTTAAAAGCCGTAAAAAAGAAAAATAGAGAAAGCCCAAAAATAATGTCTGGGGAAATTATTGGGATGTTGTTGAAAAAGAAAATAGCGTCTTTGCGTTTTTTGGAAAAATTCGCAATAGAAATTGCGGCTAGTGTGCCGATAATTGTAGAAATTATTGTAGAAATTACGGCGATAATTATGGTGTAGATAACGGCTTGGGTTAAGTTAGGGCGCAAAAACAACTCCTGATACCACTTAACTGAAAAACCAGAGAGTTCTTTTAGTGATTTTTTGGAGTTAAAGGAAAAAATGATGACAAAAACCACTGGGATGTATACCAAAATTATGGCCAGTGAGACAAAAATTTTCCTAAATATTAAACTTCTATTGTCTTTCATTCCACTTATACCTAATTCTATCTGCTACCTTAATTAGCAGTAAAATCGCAATCATAATCAGCGAAAACACAATGGCAATAGCTGAGCCAAAGCCAAAGCGACCAGATTGAGTGATGTGCTGTTCTATAAAATTACCAATTAAATAACGACCATTTCCTAAGTATTTTGGAATTACTACGCTCGTGGCTGCTGGCAAAAACACAAGTAAAATCCCTGAAAACACACCTGGCAAACTAAGTGGCAAAACAACTGACTTAAAAGTTTTTAAGTTATTAGCCCCAAGGTCAGCAGCGGCTTCTTTAAGCGAATTGTCCATTTTAGAAAGACTTGCGTAAATTGGTAGGACCATAAATGGTAAGAAAGAATATACCAAGCCTAAAACTATCGCTGAGTTGGTTCCCAAAATATTGAAAGGCAAAATTTCTAGAACTTGTTTGATAGAAAGCACTTTAATTAACATGTTGATCCACATTGGTGCAGTTATTAAACTAAGACACAAAACTTGTGCGCGTTTCTTTAAAAAAGTAATTGAGTAGGCTAAAGGATAACCAATTAGTAGACAAATTAGGGTAGCAATTGCCGATAGTTTAATTGATGAGTACATCAATTTGGATGCTGTTTTGTCGGTAAAAATATTTGTATAGTTTTCAAAAGTAAACTTAATTCGCTCTGTGCTAGCGTTGTCTTTAAAAGAATAGAGCACCATTAAAATAAAAGGAATGACAATTAAAAAAACTATTAAAACTAAGTAAGGCAAAAACAAAGAAAAATTAAAGACTCTTTTTGAGTCTAAAATTCTTCTATTCATGTTCCTTTTCCATGACGTGGATGTCTTCTGGATTGAAGTCTATATCAACTTCTTTGCCAACTGGCACGTAGTCAGTCGTGTGAATTGTGTAAACTCGGTCTTTAGTTTGCACGTCAATTTCGTAAAATATACCTTTAAAGGCCACGGAGTCCGTAACTCCTGTAAACTTACCTGTACCTTTTTTTACAATATCAATGTCTTCTGGGCGAAGTACAACTTCAACTGCTTGGTTTTTAGAAAATCCAGAGTCTACACACTCAAGTTCTTTGTGGTCAAAACTTACCAAAAAGTCGTCTTTCATGATAGCGGGTATAATATTAGATTCACCAATAAAACGCGCAACAAAACGGTTAACAGGTTCATTGTAAATATCAACTGGAGTTCCGATTTGCTGAATTTCTCCTTTGTTCATAACCACGATTTTGTCAGACATAGTCAGCGCCTCTTCTTGGTCGTGAGTAACGAAAATAAAAGTAATTCCTGCATTTTTCTGCATTTCTTTTAGTTCATACTGCATCTCTTGACGAGTTTTTAAGTCAAGAGCCGCTAGCGGTTCGTCCAGTAGCAAAACTTTTGGTTCGTTAATTAAGGCGCGAGCAATCGCAACTCGCTGTTGTTGACCACCAGAAAGTGAAGAAACCTCACGGTTTTCAAAGCCTTGTAGACCAACTAATTTTAAGTATCTTAAAACTTTTTTAGCAAGTTCAGCCTCTATTGACTTAGCCGTTACTCTTTTCTTTTTAAGTTCAGCAATTTTCTTTAAGTTGTCTTCAGTTTTCTCGCCTCTTTTTAGCGTTTTAATTTCTAAATCAATTTTAGCGTTTGGATGTTTTAGCGCCCAAACTTTGGCTTTATAGGCATTTTTTAGCTCTTTTAACTCTACCTTGTCTTTGGTTTTTTCAGACTTTTCTAAGTATTCTTGGTAAAGTTTTTTAATCGCTTCTTTTAATCTAAAGCGGTAGTTTTTAATTCTAAGCGGAAATGCGATGTTTTCAAAAACATTAAGGTGTGGAAAAAGTGCGTATTTTTGAAATACGGTGTTGGTTTGTCTTTTGTGCGCTGGCACGTCAACGATACTTTTGCCACAAAACAAAACATCGCCAGAACCAGGAGTTTCAAAACCACCAATGATTCTAAGTAAAGTGGTTTTGCCACAACCAGAAGGGCCAAGAAGTGTAACAAATTCGTTGTCGTTAATGTTTAGAGAAACACCACGCAAAACTATTTGGTTGTCAAAACTTTTCGTGATGTCTTTAAGTTCAATAAGCGGAATTTCCAATGTTTGTGCCTACCTTAATTTGCTTTTGCAAACTGAACTAAAAAGTCAGTATCTGGGTTGTCGTAGTATGTTGACATCGCCTTATAAAGGGCTTTTCTAGTGTTTATGTCAGCAGTTTCAGAAGGTGTTAATCCTGAGTCTGCTTGGAATTTTTTGATGTATTTAATAGTGGTTTCATCAATATATCCGT
>CAUUFL010000056.1:0-3949 GCA_963544545.1 uncultured Acholeplasmataceae bacterium | reverse complement strand
TTTGAACAACCTAAACACAACTTTACTTTGGCCTATGTTTTAGAGTCTGCTTTGACACCACTTCAACTCTTTATTTTCTTAAACCAATTAAAAGGCAAAGCAGAAAACAAAGAACTTAAAAACTTATCTAGGCTTGAACTTAACTTTATTTACGCAGACGACATTATTTTTAACTTACCTACCTTTAAACTGCCAAACCCAGTTAGATTAACAGATCCTATTCACTTAAACTTACTTTGCAAAATTGAGGCTGAAAAACTAGATCCTGAAAAGAAAACTTCAATTAAAACACTGGCCGAAAAAGTTTCAAAAAAATACGTACTTGACTATCTTGAGACCAGAGCAGATTTTAATATGGGACTAGAACGCATGAATTATTTTTTAAAGAACTTAGAGTTTTTAAATCAAATTCCCTATATTCATGTAGTTGGCACTAACGGCAAAGGCAGCACTTCGCTTTATATTTCTAAAGCCCTTGAGCGAAATGGCTATAAAGTTGGGTTATTTCAGTCACCTTACGTTAAAAGTTTAACTGACTCAATTTCAATTTCTGGTAAGGAAATTACTTTTTCAGAAATTTATTTGATTTTAAATGTATTGATGCATTTAATCAATATTTCTGATAACAATGGTGTTGAAATTTCTCGTTTTGAACTTGAATATCTAATTACTTTAATTCATTTTGCTAAAAATAAAATAGACTTTGCAGTCGTTGAGGCAGGACTTGGTGGTAGAGACGACGCTACAAACGCAACTAAAAATAAACTAGCAACAGTAATCACCAGAGTGGATTTAGACCACACTAAGTTTTTAGGTAAAAACCGTCGTGTGATTTTAGAGCATAAAGCCGATGCGATTCGCGAAAACGGCTTAGCCGTTGCCTTGCCACTTGGCAAGGCGCTTGAAAACTATTTATCAAACAAATGCAAAGAACGCAATGCTAAGTTAGAAATAGTTAATTTAAAAGAAATCAATAAAGCTAATGTTGGCATCAATGTTTGTAGTTATGAGTATGGTGGTAGATTAGTTAAGTTAGAGGCCAGAGGCCGTGTCCAAATTCAAAACTCCTTTTTAGCACTAAATGTGTTAAAGCATTTAAATGACCGCGGAGTTATTAAAACTGATTTTGATAAAAACGTAGATGCGGTGTGCGAGACTAAATATCAAGGTAGATATGAGTTTATTAAAGAAAATGTGATGATAGACGGTGCACATAACTTAAATGCTTTTAAAGAACTTTCTCAGTTTATTCGTGATACTCTGCCACAAGGTTCAACTGTGCTGCTTTTAATGTCTTGTATGAAAGACAAAAACTACAACAAGATGGTTGAAGAAATCATTAAGATTAAAAACTTAACAGTGGTGACTAGCGAAGTTACTATAAAACCCGACAGAAGTTTAACATCTATAGAACTTGCTAAAGAGTTTATCACACAAGGTGTGCGACCACTTGGTGTGGTATCAATTAAAGATTTTATTTTAAAACTAGACACTTTGGCCAAAAAATACGACTTAGTTTTAATCGCAGGTTCACTTTACATGATTACTGAACTTAAGTTAATCTTAGAAGATTTAAAAGAAAAATCTAAAAAAGAATAAAATTTTTCAAAAAATCCCTTCAAATTTACAAAAAATTTTAATGTAAACGCTTACATTTTGAAAATATAAGTGGTAAAATATTAAAGCAAGTGTAAAGGGGTTTTTATTTATGAAAAAAGCATTTGTTTTAGTATTAGTTACGATGTTGTCGTTCTTTTTTTATTGTTGTACAAAAGTTAATTTAAATACAATAATGAACGAAGTTAGTTTAAAGGACTACTCTAATAAAAGAGTCAACACAAACATTCAAACTAATTTAGAAGAACTTAAAAACAAATATAAAGTAGACATTCAGGTTGAGTTTAACGACAATGAAATTGCAAGTTATGAAAACTCAATAATTAAGATAAACAAGAAATCAGAAGACAGTACTTTGATTGTAAAGATTACTGTTAGCTACAAAAATCAACAACTTACTAAGTTGTTTAAGATTTTTATTGCCAAAATAGACAACACTTTACCTGAACCTTCACCAACCCCTGATCCAAACCCACAACCAAATCCTAACCCACCAACTCCGTCCCCAGAGCCTGAACCAAATCCAACTCCTAAAAACCAGCATCCAGTAATTAAAGCAGTTCAAGCAAATGATAATGAAAAAGTTACCGCAATTGGCTGGATCGTAGCCTATTACTTAAACTTTGGAGTTGCTCTTCAAGACAGTACTGGTGGAATTACTTTAAAATCAGGTAAAAACGACTCAATTAAGTTTAGTCAAATCCAAGCACTTGTCGGCAAGTATGTTCAAGTTTCAGGAACTCGCACTGTATACAACGGTTTAGTTCAAATTTCAAAAATTACTGAAATTAAAGAAATTACAAACCCAGAAGAGCCTTTCCCAACAGCCCTAGACATTACTAAACAAGACATTGCCAAACACCAGGCTAGACTACAAAGTACGCTAGTTAGCATCACTAACGCAAAGGTTAAAAGTTTTGAAAAAGATAAAAAATATGGAAACATCAATATTGTTTTTGAGTTTTTCGGTAAAACACTTGCCTTTAGATATGACAGCCGCGTAAATAAAGCCAAATGGGCTTCAATACTTGAAAACTTAAAACCAGGTAAGTCTTATGATCTGACTAATTTAGTGTTTTCGTTTTACAATCAACCACAATGCTCGGTTTCAGAAAGTTTTGAGTTTAAACCGCATGTTAACGAAAGTGGGAAAATTAATATTTTCTTTGACTTAAACGGCGGAACTATTGCAGGCGGTGTTCAACCACAAATTATTGAAGTTGGACAAACTGCGAAAAACCCTGGCAACCCAACTAAGCAAAACTACGAGTTTTTAGGTTGGTCTAAAACTGGCAAAACCGACGATATTTTTAATTTCAATGCTAAGTTAACTGAAGACATAACACTTAAGGCTGTATATAAATACAACGGACCTGCTGAAGACTTAGACGAAGTAAATGGCTATTATTCTTCTGTAAAAGGTCTGGAAGGTGATGCGCTTCGCGCTAGACTTAAACAAATTATAGATAAACCTGCAACTTCTTACGACACAGCCTTAGAAGCTCTTAGAAAAGCAGATGAGTCTATCACGAACCCTGGTTATTTTTATTTAACGTATACTGGAGACAGTCCAAGATATCAATACAGCATAAACTCAAAAGATGGCTGGAACCGCGAACACGTTGTGCCAAACTCTAAATTAAAAGAACATGGTATTGCAAAAGGCGAACTTCACAACTTAAGAGCCTGCGATATTAAAACCAACTCAAGTAGGTCTAACTATCCGTTTGTTGAAGGAAGTGGAGCAAACAAAGCAATCAACGGTAATACCTACTATCCAGGCGATGAACATGTTGGCGATATCGCAAGAATTTGTCTGTATATGGCTCTACGTTATAACTTTCCACTTAAAAAAGTTGGTAAACTAGAGACTTTCTTAAAATGGCATAGACAAGACCCGGTTAACGAATTTGAAAAAAGAAGAAACAATGTTTTGGCTCAATATCAAAAAAACCGAAATCCTTTTATTGACAACCCACAATTTGTTGAAAAAATTTTTGGAAGTGCAAAAACCACTTCTTTAAATGAAGTCATGTATAGTCTTTACTTGCAACTAGTTAAACCAGTTTGTATGTTTGGACAAAAACTAGATTTATAAATTAAATTTAAGTAATATAAAAAGGCCTGAAAAGGCCTTTTTATTTGAGTATTTATAAGATATTTAACTAAGAGTTAATTGATAATTTTTTTCTACTTTAACAAGATATTGATATCCGAATTAAACGACAGTTTTCGTTCTTTTTGCCTTTCAAAGCTGTATTTTCTACAAACTTAATTGTTTTTATATCTATATTTATATAGTCTATAGTAACTTCTCTATCTTCATAATAAT
>CAUUFL010000055.1:0-3962 GCA_963544545.1 uncultured Acholeplasmataceae bacterium | reverse complement strand
GAAAGTGGTTCGTCAAGTAGCAAGACTTTTGGTTTTTTAACCAAAGCACGAGCAATTGCCACACGTTGTTGTTGACCACCTGAAAGTTGAGAAGGTTTACGTTCAAGTAAGTTAGCAATACCGACCAAGCGTGCAACTTCTTCTACCATATCGTCAATTTCGTTGGCAGGCACGTGCATGTTTTGTAGTGGAAACATAATGTTTTCACGAATTGTTAAGTGAGGATAAAGGGCGTAGTTTTGGAAAACTAGACCAATTCCACGTTTATCGGCAGAAAGTGGAGTAACATCCTCATCGCCAAAAATTATTTTACCGCCAGAAGGTTCATGTAAACCAGCGATCATATATAGGGTTGTTGATTTTCCACAACCAGAAGGTCCAAGTAGACCAATTAGCTTACCATCGCCAACTGTAATGGTTAATTTATCAACCGCTGTAGTTTCGCGTTTTTGTTTGTCGACGAAAATTTTAGTAAGACCTTGTAATTTAACTTCCATACCGCTCCTTTTTATGTGCCATTTTCTACATTTTATGGCGTGTGTATATAGAGATATTTATATTATATAGAATGGAAAAAATAAAGTCAAAATATTAAATGTATACGCTTACATTTTGAAAAATGATTATAAAATTTTGTTTTTTTGAAGTAAGTTTTGCGAATTTATAAAAAAATTGTGTTCCTTAATTGCTTAGTTTAAAATCTTTTTTTGCTTATTTTAAGGCGTTATATATCTTTTTAATAATTTTGCCGTCGTAACTTTTGCAAATACTTTCTTTTGAAATCATTGTTGGATAAAGTGGATCTTTCTTAATCAAATCAAAAAATCTTTGAAGAATTTTTAGGTAATCGCCAAATTTATCTTGTATTTTTTCACTTACACTAATCATAAAAGGATTCGTAAAAGTCATTCCGCTGTAACAATCGTTAATTTGTCTGCAAATAAGAGAAGCACCACCAATTCCAACTAATTCCCCTTTTGGTTGTTCCATAATTTTAATGTGTAAAATTAAGTGTTCCAAAATATCGCAATATACTAATCTCTCTGCTTTTTGATATGCAAACGGGTGTTTAATAGCAAATTCTGGTTTAGAGAGTTTGATTGCTTTATTTTCGTCTATGTGGTGGCAAAACAATCCTTCTTTTCCCCTAGTTATTTTAGGGTTTTTGGACTTACAAGTTTCTGTTAAAAAGTAATTTCCGTTAGCTGGTCCGTACTTAGCAATTAAGTGGCTAACTAAATCTATGTATGACATTTTTAACTGATCTGAGTAAGTAATTGACGGGTTGTATGAAATAGATGGTATTTGTTCTAAGATAATTTCTTTATTGTGCATGTTGCTTTCCTTAAATATTTTTAAACAAACATAATTAAATAAATTGGCAAGGTTATTAAATTACCTTCTTTTTTAACTATATTTTTGTTTCCAAAAATATAGCCTTTTGCAAGTTTATATTGTCCATTTTTATCAATTAGTTTAGGAAGTGCTCGGAAATTATTTTGATCGTTTCCAGACTTAATTTCAATAGCAACAGCAGAAAGCAAATCGTAGTCATTGATTAAAAAATCTACTTCCCCAACTTTTCTTGAATCAAAATAAAATAAATCATGTTCGTGGGCTTTAAGTTCTGTTGCACAAGCATGTTCGTAGACAGAACCTAAGTTAATGTTTTTATCAGTATTCAAAATTGGCTGTACATTAGTTTTAAACAGTATGTTAGTTAGTATTCCAACATCGTTGTAGTAAAGTTTAATTAAGTTTTTAGCAGTTGCATCAATTAGTGGAAACTTAGTGTTTGAAACTGCTTTTACTTGGTTAGCAACGCCAGCAGAGACTAAATACTCAAACTCATCTTGGTATTTTTCAAAAGATGAGTTTACTTTATTTTCAATGGCTTTAAAATTAACTCTTTTTACCTTATTAGACATATTTGAAACCATGTCTTCATAGATTTTAGCGATTTTCAGTTTGGTGTTTTCCTGGTATCTAGCTGCGTCTGCTTGGTAGTATGAATAAATTTTGGTTTGAACTCTGCGAGTTGCTTTAACATCTTTATTTAACACATATTCTTTAACTGCGTCTGGTAAGCCACCTGAGATCAAATAATCTTTAAATAAATATAGAATACGTTTATGAACGGCTTCGTTAATTGGAGTTAAGTTTGAAAACGCAGACCTTAGGTAGTCAATTACATCCGTCCCAACTCCGTTTGCCCACAAGAACTCTTCAAAGTCTAGTGGAAACATTTCAACCTCATCAATCGCCCCTATCGGTATAAAGATATGTTTTAAAGTAATACCGAGCAAAGAACCAGAGACTATATATCTATATTTGCGCTCTTTATACAGGTCTTTCAATAAAGTGATTAAATGTGGGTAGTATTGAATTTCGTCTAAAAAAATTATTGTATTTGAAAGATCTGTACCTCTTAAATCAAAAATAGAACTTAGGTGGATATAAAACGAAGTAGTATCTCTAATACCTAAAAAGAACTGCTTACCTTCATAATCTGACTTTAAGTCGATTTCTAAATATTTTTTAAAGTATTTTGGAGCAGTTTTTCTAACAATATAACTTTTTCCGATTTGTCTAGCACCTTCTACAATTAAGATTCTGGCATTTTCATCTTGATAGTTTTTTGTCAATATTTTTTCTATTTTTCGTCTAAACATTTAAAATCTCCTTGCTACGCATTTATTTTAGCATATTTGTTTGTTTTCAAATAAAAAAATGGGTTAAAATAGTGTGTTTTCAAATAAAATAATAGGCTAAAATTGTTTGTTTTCAAATATTTAAAGTAAATTTTTGAAAAATAAAAAAGCCGCTTTGAGCGTAAAGCGACTTTTTTAAGTTTTTCGGAATAATTTAGGGGTTTAAAAATTTTTCCGAATGAAAGGAGGTTTGAAAGGAGTAAAAAATGAAATGGTGGTCCAGGGCAGAATCGAACTGCCGACACAGGGATTTTCAGTCCCTTGCTCTACCGACTGAGCTACCGGACCAGTGGCGGTCTCGACGGGACTTGAACCCGCGATCTAATGCGTGACAGGCATTTATGTTAACCAACTACACCACGAGACCTTCTTGGTTGCGGGGGAAGGATTTGAACCGACGACCTTCGGGTTATGAGCCCGACGAGCTAACCAGACTGCTCTACCCCGCGATATGAAAAAAATAAAATGGCGGAGGAAGAGGGATTCGAACCCCCGCGGCTTTTACACCCTGTCGGTTTTCAAGACCGATCCCTTCAACCAGGCTTGGGTATTCCTCCGTAGTTATGGTGGACCCAGTAGGACTCGAACCTACGACTAACCGGTTATGAGCCGGTTGCTCTAACCAACTGAACTATGGGTCCTTTGGTAGCGGCGGGGGGGATCGAACCCTCGACCTCACGGGTATGAACCGTACGCTCTAGCCAGCTGAGCTACACCGCCGTTTACTAAATTTGTTTAGTTGATTTGAAATAAAAAAAGGGTAAACAATCACTTTTTTAAAAACTAAGGTTTAAAAAAAGGATGGTACCCGGAACCGGACTTGAACCGGTACAGAGTTTCCTCCATGGGATTTTAAGTCCCACGCGTCTACCTATTCCGCCACCCGGGCAATGGTATCCCGTAGAAGACTCGAACTTCTGACACCCTGGTTAAAAGCCAGGTGCTCTACCGACTGAGCTAACGGGACAAATAGTGGTGCCGAGAACAGGAATTGAACCCGCAACCTACTGATTACAAGTCAGTTGCTCTACCAATTGAGCTATCTCGGCTCTGGTGGAGGTTGAGGGGCTCGAACCCCCGACCCTCTGCTTGTAAGGCAGATGCTCTCCCAGCTGAGCTAAACCTCCAATAAAAGAAACTGGCAGCTCCCTATTTTCACACGATTGTGCTATCGTCGGCGTAAAAGTGCTTAACTGCTGTGTTCGGGATGTAAACAGGTGTTTCCACTTTGCCATCACCACCAGATTTCTT
>CAUUFL010000054.1:0-4100 GCA_963544545.1 uncultured Acholeplasmataceae bacterium | reverse complement strand
TTTTAAGTAAACGCATGTGCATAAACTTAGTGGCCTCTGCGCATGCTGCATATTCTTTTTCAAGTGGGGCTGGTTTATATGTATATCCTAAATTTAGTCTTTTAGAAAAATAATCAAGGGTGGCCTTTGTATCTAATTTTTTGAATTTCTGATAGAAATTAAAAGGAGCCCCGCCAGTTTTGCAAGACATGCAATAGGCAATGTTTTTTTCAACAGAAATAGAAAGTGAGGGATTGCTGTCATTGTGAAACGGGCAAAGTGCTTTGAAGTTCTTGCCGGTTTGAGTCACCGCTATCCCTAGTTCTTGAACTAACTCTAAAATACTTATTTCTGAGTTAATTTTAGTAAAGATGTTGTCTGGATTTGTTTGCAATTTTCTAAAGTTTAATTTTATTTAGTAGATATTGATTGATATCTTTAATGGCGATTCGCTCCTGTTGCATGGTGTCGCGGTCGCGAATTGTCACAGTTTGAGTGTCTTCGCTTTCAAAGTCAACGGTAATGCAAAAAGGTGTACCGATTGCATCTTGTCGGCGGTATTTCTTTCCAACAGACCCGCCACTTTCTTCTAAATAACAGTCAAAGTCTTTGGCAACTTGGCAATAAATGGATTCTGCAAGTTCTGAGTGTTTTGCCTTATTTAAAGGAATGATTGCTGCTTTGTATGGCGCTAAAAATGGAGAGATTTTAAGAACTTGGCGAATATCTCCGGATTCCACCTCTTCTTCTTTTAAGGCGTTGGCGATAAACATAAAAAACAAACGCTCAACCCCGACACTTGGTTCCACGCAGTACGGCACAAAACGAGAGTTGTCGTCTGGATCTAAATAACTCAAATCCTCACCTGAAAACTTCTGATGTTGAGAAAGGTCGTAGTCAGTTCTAGAAGCAATTCCCCAAAGTTCGTCAAACCCCCACGGAAAGCGGTATTGAATGTCAGTAGTGGCGTTTGAGTAAAACGCCAAGGCTTCTTTTTTATGATCTGAGTAAATTAAGTCAGCAGGATTAACTCCAAGGTCTAATAAAAACTGCATACAGTATTTTTTAAAGAAAGCAAAAACTTCCAGTTCAGTGCCAGGTTTAACAAAGTACTCAAGTTCCATTTGTTCAAACTCACGAGTTCTAAAAATAAAGTTACCAGGTGTAATTTCATTGCGGAAAGCCTTGCCAATTTGGCCAATTCCAAATGGCAACTTAGCGCGAGTTGTTCTAAGCACGTTTTTAAACTGAATAAAAATGTTTTGAGCGTTTTCAGGACGCAGATAAATTTTGTCTGTGCTGTCTTGGACAACCCCTTGGTAAGTTTCAAACATCATATTAAACTCGCGAAGTGGTAGCCACTCGGTTTTTTGACAGTTTTGACAAGGAATTTTGTGTTCAGCAATATAGTGCTCAATTTGTTTAGTTTTCATGCCGTCTACATCAAAACCGTTGAAGTCAAAAACTAATTTGTCTGCTCTGAATCTTTGGTTGCAGGCCTTACATTCAATTAACGGGTCTGAAAAACTTTTGACGTGCCCTGATGCTTGCCAAACTAAGTTGTTTAAAAGAATTGGCCCGTTAAGTAGTTGATTGCGCGGAAACGCTTGGATAAAGTATTTAGTCCAGGCTGCTTTGATGTTTTGTTTAAGTAGTGCGCCTAGTGGTCCGAAATCCCAAGTATTGGAAAGTCCACCGTAAATCTCGCTGCCTTGATAGACAAAGCCTTGTTGTTTACAGTAAGTAACTATTTCTTCAAAAGTAAGTTGTTTTTCATTTTTTTTCATAAATTACTTTTCCCTCCAGTTTTTAAGCATTAACTTCTCAATGTTTTCACTAACTGAAACCACGATGTCAAACTCTACTTTTTGTTTAAGTTCTTCTCTGACTTGCATCGCTAAATTCTTTTTAAGTAGGTTAATAGCCGAACCGTTTTTGCCAATTAAAATGGCTTTTTGACCCGGTTTTTGACACACAATTTTGACAAAAAACACAGTTTTTGTGCCAAGTTCTTGAGTGCCTTCTAGAGAAACCGCTACTTTGTAAGGGATTTCTTTGTCATATTGTTTAAGCAGTTGTTCGTGGACAAACGACAAGATGTATTCGCTGTAAGTTTGCGAACTGTTGTAGTCAGCCGGATAAATTAACTCGCTTGTCTTAAAGTAAGGCAAGGTCAGCTCAATTAGTTTATCTATGTTTTTTAAAGTTACGTTAGAAATTGGGATAAACTCAGCAAAACTGTGCACGGCTTGAAACGATAAAATGATTTCAAGAATTTTGTTTTTCTTTAAGATATCTTCTTTGGTAATCACTAAAATTGTCGGGATTTTTTCCGTTTTTAAAACTTTTAAGACAGGTAAAAAAGCATCTGAATACACACGGTCTACGAGCAAATAACAAACATCACTTCCGTAAATTGCGCTGTAGGCTTCTTTGGTCACCAAAGTCTCTAGTTGAGTAGTAGGTCTAAAAGTAATCCCAGGAGTGTCTACAAACCCAATTTGAAAGTTTTTAGTGGTCTTAACTCCAAGTAGTGCTTTTTTGGTAGTCTCTGGCTTAGGGGAAACTGCTTGCGCTCGATAGCCTAAAATGTTGTTAAGTAAACTAGACTTACCGGTGTTGGGAGCACCAACAATGCACACCGAACCTGCTTTAAATTCGGTCATTATCTAAGTCAAAAGAAAAAGGTAGAAGTTCAGAAACAGTAGTTTCTTTGATGTCTTTTTTGGTGTTAGTCAAAACTACTTTCATGTCTTTTGGACAAAGTTCAGCGATTACTTGTCTGCAGGCTCCACATGGAGAAATCGGTGTGTTAGTCTTGGCTGCCACAAAAAGAGTTTTAAAGTCGTCTTTATGAAAACCTTGAGACATCGCAGAAAATAGCGCTGTGCGCTCAGCGCAATTGCACATTGAGTAGGCTCCATTTTCAATGTTAAAACCTAAAATAAACTCGCCATTTTTAAGTTCCAGGGCTGCGCCTACTTGAAAATTTGAGTAAGGGCAATACGCCATTTTCATAGCGCCAAGGGCTTTACTTATGCCAGTCATATTTCTTCCTTTCCATTCCGATAAACTTAAGGATTTTTTCAGTTAAATCCATCATAACTTGTTCTTCTTCTTTGGTTTCGTGGTCATAGCCTTTGACATGCAGATAGCCATGCACTGCCAGAAAACAAAGTTCGCGTTCATAGGAGTGTTCATATTCTTTTGCCTGTTCAAGGGCTTTATCAAGCGAAATAAAGATGTCGCCACAACTTTGTTCGTCAACTTCGTCTGGAAAAGAAATGACGTCTGTTGCTCTATCTATATTTCTATATTGTTTGTTTAAGTTATGCAGATAAGCGTTATCTGCCAAAATTATTTGCAGGGTTTTTGTGTCATCTATGGTTTTAAATAATTGAGTAAGTAATTTAACCTCTGCTTTAATTTCGCGAGTACCTAACTCAGAGAAAATATTAACGCGCATTTTTTTCGTAGCGGTCAACTATTTTCATGACCAGAGGGTGTCTAACTACGTCCATTGGTTCAAATTCAATGAAGCGAATATCTGAAATATCGCTAAGCAGTTGTTTAGCCTGAACTAAGCCAGACTGAACTTTGGCAGGTAAGTCAATTTGAGAAATATCGCCAGTGATAGCCATTTTGGAGTTAAAACCAAGTCTGGTTAAAAACATTTTCATCTGTGAACAAGTGGTATTTTGTGCCTCGTCTAAAATCACAACGGCGTCTTCTAAGGTACGTCCACGCATATAGGCAAGTGGTGCGATTTCAATCAAACCTTTTTCAATATAAGAAAGAGTTTTTTCACGACCCAAAATATCGTAAAGAATATCGTAAATCGGAGTTAAATAAGGATCAATTTTTTCCTTTAAGTCGCCTGGTAAAAACCCTAGGTTTTCACCGGCTTCCACAACAGGGCGAGTAATTATAATTTTTTTAACATTTTCGGCTTTAAGTTCATTTAAAGCATAAGCAACCGCTATAAAGGTTTTTCCGGTTCCAGCAGGTCCAGTTGAAAAAACTAAATCATATTTATTTAAAGCCTCAAAGTAAACTAATTGCGAATAAGTTTTGGGAAATAGTTTTTTACCCTTTGCCGTGTAGCCGATTGGTTTGGTGTT
>CAUUFL010000053.1:0-4250 GCA_963544545.1 uncultured Acholeplasmataceae bacterium | reverse complement strand
ATACCCAAAGCATTATTAGCCTATTATATTTATATATAACGCTGTTTTAGCAATTTGTTTGTTTTGATTTGACAGCATGCTTGTGTTTGGTTTTTAGCAAAATTGTTCCACTAGTAAGGCGATTTATTCGGTAATTTTCATAAAAATGTCAAAAACACATCCGAATAAGGTCTAAAATCTATGTTGTTTTTAAAAAGTTTTTTAAAACATTTTTTAATCATTTTTATAATTTGTGTGTATAAAGTTTAAAAAGGAGGGAAAATGAATTACTCTGTACTAATTAAAGAACTAAGAGACCGCCGTTTTTTGTCGCAAACTGATCTTGCTAAGATTTTAGGGGTTACCTATGTGACAATTTCTAGATGGGAAAGTGGATATTTCAAACCTAATTTTAGTTCTAAAAGAAAACTAAATAGCTTATTTATTGAAGAGAAATTAATTGAAGTTAGACAATAATATAAAAACGCCTTATTAGGCGTTTTTATATTATTTATTCAGTTTTAAATTCTCAATTAGTTTATCTAAGTTTTCACTTAACTTAGTTAGTCCGCTAGCTTGTTTTTTAAGTAATTCATTTAGATTTTTAATCTTGTTGTAGTCTTTTACTAACACGTTTACAAAATCATTGTAAAACAAATCAACTAATTTTTTTACAGACGGATGTATCGTTTTAGGGTCACCTGTTTTTTCAGAATGCGCTAAAATTTTATTAACTCCATCACAAAATAAAAAGAATTTATTGTATTTTTCAGCATCATACTCAGGTGCCGAAACACCAGCTTCGTTTTTTAAAGCACGTGCTTTTTTTCACCTAATTTGTAAATTAACTCAAGTAAGAAATGCGGAAGTTCACTTAAAGTTTTTGTGTATTTTTGGTGTTCAGATTCACTTAAACTACCAAGTTCTTTAACTAAACCTTGAATAGAGTCTGTTATTTTAGTGATTTGCTCTTTTTGTTTTAAAAGAATTTCGGCTAAGTTTTTTGATGTTGACGCATTTGCAGAAATTAGTGATTTAATTTCGTTAACTAACTCTGCTTTTTTAGCTAAATCTTTTTCTGTTTTGATCTTATTTTTAAGTTCAAAAATTTTAGCAAAATTTGTCTGATATGCTTTTACGGCAGTTTCAAAGTTTTCAAATTGAGAAAAATCAATATCTTTTAATTGAGTAAAACTCAAAATATGCGCGCCAATTTTGTCAAGAAGACCAAAGTATTTTTGAGAAGTTTCACTATTGATGTGCTTAATTAACTCTGCTTTGTACTCATCTGGTCTTTTTGGGTTTCTAACAAACATAGTGTAGCTTAAAGCTTTAAGTAAATTTGCTTTTAAATTAGTTCCAAGTTTAGACAAATCAGTAAAGTTGATAAAGTTTTCTATTTTAATTTCTTTAGCGTAAGCAAGTGATGCTAAATAAAAAACATTTGGTTTTAGAGTTTGGATAAACTCTTCAAGTGGTTTTAATTCCGGGTGATTTGGGAATTTAATATCTGATTTTAAAAAATTAGTAATTGTACCAAGTGGGTCTTTTTCAAGTTTTTGTTTAAGTTCGTTAAAATCATTTACTTGAAATGCTTTCAAGATTATTTGCCAAACTTCTTTTAAACTGTCAACTCTTTTGGCGATTTTACTAAACTCATCTACATATGGAAGTGTGTCAATAAGTTTGTTAGTCTCAACGCCGTAGGCTTCTAGACTTTTTAATTCACCTTGATAAATAAACTCAGTTTTGGTTTCAATAGATGTGTTAGCGGTAACTTCAAATCCAAGTTTCATAATGTCTTTAAGTAGTTTATCTGAAAGCAGGTATTCTTTTTTATCTAAAGTAACACCTATAATTCTAAGGTTGTCTTTTTTAGCAAGGCTTAAATCAAGTTCAAACTTAACTAAAGTTTTTTCAGAAACATTTTGTGGGCTAACTGGTTTTTCAACACCAGCAATTGTTGGCTTGATGTATTTGTCGTAAGTCACAGTATACGTTTTTGGTGGTACAGGTTTTGGTTTTTCTGGGTTTTTTGGTTTACATGAATAGAAGAAAAAACCTAGAACAAAAGTTAGTAAAAGAATTAAAGTTTTTTTCATAAATTACTCCTTTGTTAAAAACATTTCAAGCAAGATTATACTATACTTGTTTTAATTTTTCTATTTCGCTAAATATTTTCTTAAATGAATCTAGAGAAGGTATTAGTTTATCTAAATATTCGCTTTCTTTTTCTAACACATTTGGAGTTAATCTCAGCACCTTGTCTGAAATTAAAATAGTTAAAGTGTTTAGTTTTTTAACTAAAATCACTGAGTTGAACTTAGCAAAAGTACTATAGATTTGCGCATATATATGTTCAGCGAACAAATTTGGTTGTTTAGTGTAAAGTTTAAATTTATTTTTAAAAGGTGTGGGTAGATTTTTGACTAAAAACTGACGATTGACTTTCGGTTTATCTAAAGCGTAGTGATTAAATATAGCAAAGTCAGGAAGTTCAGTTGAGAAATTAGTAAACTCAATTCTAACTAAAGGTCTTGAGAAAATTGCGCTTTCCTTAAACTCAGTTAAAACAATTCCGCTTTCTTCGTTTACTAAATCTAAATTACTTTTTTTGTTTATTTTGTATTCAGGTGAGTAATTAAGTTCTGGCATGTAGGTAAGTTCTAACTTGTTTTTAATTCTTAGGCTAACTTCTTGAAACTCATTAGACTTAAAAAAGTCTTTCAAGTATAGTGACTCTAAATACCTTAAATAAAAAAGTAACATTACAACAAGTAAAGGAACTAGCGCAAAAACAAAAATCCCAAATATTATTTGCATGCTTTTTTCTTTAAAAAGGAACGGAAAAAAAACAATCGCTACCAATTCAAATCCAACCAGCACATACAAATAACTCATAAAATGTTTGTAAATTCTTTTAATTTTTTTCTTCATTTTTTAAATTTTTCCTCTGTGATTTCTTAAAAATTTGGCTAAGTTTAATTTTTTCGTATCTCAAAACAAAGAAACGATAAATCTGCGGTGCGTAGTAGAAAAGCACAAACACTAAAATTGTGTTTAAGGTAAAAATAACTAAAGTCTCAATAATTGAGATACTACCTGCTAACATCAAAGCGGGTGCAGTGATTAGTCCAGTTAGCGGAAAGTAAGCAAAGACGTGAATTAAGGTTTGTGCGAAACTAGACTCTGAGTTATAGGTGAAGAATATCACATA
This sequence comes from uncultured Acholeplasmataceae bacterium, assembly GCA_963544545.1. Taxonomy (GTDB): domain Bacteria; phylum Bacillota_I; class Bacilli_A; order Acholeplasmatales; family Acholeplasmataceae; genus CALISC01. Next base: position 1,054 of record CAUUFL010000053.1, on the reverse strand, counting down.
GAAAGGAGCAATGAAAATCAGCATCAAGACCGAAAAAATATTTTGAAAAGACTCAGAATTATGCGCAAATGACGCCAAAATTCCGGAAACCAAAATTGAAGCAAATAATAGCATAAATAAACCAAGTAAACCAAGGGTTAGCGGAGTGGTAATGGATGCTGTTAATTCAGAGGTGATTTTAAGTCCTGTTAACTGCACGCCTGAGTTGATGCTTTGCCCGAAAAACGCAGAAGCCAGCGTAGAGTAGACAAAAAGTAGTACAAACTGAATTAAGATATAGCTAAGAATTGCTAAAAACTTAGTGTAGAAGTGCGGACGCGGAGAAATTGACTGAAAGATTAACTCAACAGTTTTGCTTTGTTTTTCACTAAAAATGTCTGCGGAAAACAATTGAGAAGTAAAGGCAAACGCAAAAATAAATACAGTAAACATCGCAACAAGTAAAATAAAAGCAATTTTCTTAGTGTCTAAAGTTAACTTGTTTTGATTGATTTGTGGGTTAACTTGTTCTTCCGTTAAATTATAAAAATCATACACCGCAAACTTACGAAGTTGTGCGTTTAGTTCAGTTTGAACGCTTTGTTTGGTTTGATTAAAGTAAACTTCTGTGACTAACTTAGAGTTTTCCATTTTAAAGTTAACTAAAGCAGTGGCTTTTTTGTTTTCAAGAAAAGTCTTAATTGAACTTGCTTGATTTAACTTAAAATTAAAGTCAGTGATGAACTCAAGTTCAAAATTACTTTTTTTAGGGTCTTTGCCAACTAGACGACCTGTTAATTTATTTTTAAAATCAGCAATTGAGTAAGTGCCGTACGCACCGTCTTTTAAAGTGTTAACAATAACTTTGCTTTTAACAAGTTCTGCTTTGTTTTTACGACCAGCAACTAAGTTAGGCAGAGCACTTAAAATAAAGATTAAAAAGAATAAAATTAAGTTAGTAAATAAAAAGGTTTTAGTCTTTAGGCGTCTTGCTAGATTATATAAAAACAACTTACCAAATTTACTATTCATAATTCTTAACCTTTGCAATAAAAATTTCTTTCAAAGAAGCGTA
>CAUUFL010000052.1:0-4381 GCA_963544545.1 uncultured Acholeplasmataceae bacterium | reverse complement strand
CACGTAAACAACTTAAAAGTAGTACTTAAAGATATTAAAATTGAAAAAAATAGTAATTTTCAAAAACTCGCAAGAGAGTGTAGAATAGCCTTGTTAAAAGAAATTGCTAAGGAAAACAACACAAACTTAATCGTGACCGCTCACCACTTAAATGACCTTGCTGAAACTATGCTGATGAACTTTGTCAGCCAAGGTATGTTTAAATCACTAAGTGGTTTTGACACTAAACACGAAGACGACGGATTTATTTTTTTAAAGCCTTTTAAAGAAATTAGAAAAACAGAGCTGTACGAATACGCAAAAAAACATAAACTCAATTTTTTTGAAGACGAGAGTAATTTTAAAAACAACTACACGAGAAACCAATTTAGAAACTTAGTTATTCCTGAATTAGAAAAACAAAACCCTAAACTGACAGACAGAATGTTTTTGCTTTCAGAAATTTTTCAGTCACTTGACTCAAGCCTTAAAAAAACTGCTCTTGGTTTTATTCAAAACAAAGATATTTTTCCAATTCCTGAATACTTAAAACATCCTTTGCACATTAGACTATATATTTTGACAGAACTATTAAATCAAAACAAAGTCTCTTTTAGTTTAAAGAAAATTACGCAAATTGATAAGTTAATTTTAAGCGCTCGTCCAAACGGTGAAATCAAATTAAGTGATACCTGGTTTTTTAAAAAAACTTACGCGGATTTTTCTCTAAAAAAACAAGCAAATTTGCCACTATTATATAAATATAATATAGATAATTTTTGTTTTAATTCAAAACACCCGCAAACCAGTTTAATAAACTGTATAATTGAATATAGTACTGGTGCACTTAAACTACCTTTTTTAGTCAGAACTCAAAAGCCTGGTGACTTACTTAACTACAGTTATGGCAAAAAATCCATCGCAAAGTTGTTTAAAGACGCCAAAGTACCACTTTATTTTAGAAAGCAATATCCGATTTTAACAGATTCAGCCGACCAAATTATCTACATTCCAAAACTATATAAAAACGACACTCTTGGGGTTGGCGAAACTCTTAAAATTGAGTTTATAGGTGAACTATGCGAAATTTACTCAAAAAAGATATCCAAAAAGTCCTAATTTCTCACTTTAGTATCAAAAGACAAATTAAGCGAGTAGCAAAGGAAGTTTCCAAGGCTTACTTTGACAAGACTCCGCTTTTGATTGGCATTTTAAATGGCTCTGTTCCTTTTTTAACCGAGCTTTCTTTAAAATTGTCTATTAACTGCGAAATTCAGTATATGTCTACAAAATCTTATTTTGGCGGCACTGAGTCAACTGGCAAAGTTCTGCTGAACTCTAGTCTGCTTCCAGATGTCAAAGACCGAGATGTATTGATAGTTGACGATATTATGGACTCAGGAATAACTCTTAACTTAATTAAAGAAACACTTCTTAAAAACGGAGCAAAATCCGTTAAGACAGTGGTACTTTTAAACAAAATCACGAAGAGAAAAGTAGAAATTGAGCCTGATTTCGCTGCTTTTAAAATCCCTGACCTTTTCATTGTTGGATTTGGTCTGGACTACAAAGAACTTTACCGTAATTTGCCCTACATTGCTTTACTGAAACCCAGCATTTTAAGTAGCAGAAAGGATAAGACTGATAAATGAAACCAAATAAACCAAATAAACAACCTAAAAAATTCAATTTATTTTCTAACAAAAGTTTTTGGATTAACTTAATTGTTACTGTAATTGTCGTAATTTTTGTAATTAGAATTAGCAGAAGAATTTACGATAATTTAAAAGTAAAAGTAGCATATGCTGAACTAAAAACTCAACTGGGTGCAAAAAATGTTGCACTTGGCTACGATAAGTTTGACGAATCTCTTAAAAAATATTTAGAAAAACAACTAATTAAATCAGAACTTACTGTCACTCACCTAAGCATCCGTGAAACTGCGGCAGGTAACTTACACATTGACTTTAGATACCAAAAAAACGGCAAGCAAATCAGAGCAACCGTCTACGAACGAATTGACCGCGCACAGGCCAGTGAAATTAGACACATTGTCGAGTACTACAACTCAACTGACAAAAAGATATTTTACAGCAACGTTCTTGAGTCTAGTTTCAATATTTTTTCATTTATTTTGTCGGCATTGCCTTTTGTAATTAGCGGTTTGTTTTTGTATTTAATTTACAAATCATACCAATCAATGAATCAACAAAACCTAGATATTGTCAACAGCGACGTTAAAACTGCGAAAACCAACGTGACTTTTCAAGACGTTGCAGGACTTGACGAAGAGAAATACGAACTGCAAGAAATTGTAGACTTCTTAAAAGATCCAGCTAAATACACCAAAGTTGGTGCCAGAGTTCCAAAAGGTGTGCTTTTAGTTGGGCCTCCTGGAACCGGTAAAACTTTAATGGCTAAGGCTGTCGCAGGTGAGGCCAATGTTTCTTTTATTTCGCTTTCTGGTTCTGAGTTTGTTGAAATGTTTGTCGGAGTTGGAGCTAAACGTGTTAGAAACTTATTTGACACCGCGAAGTCTATCGCGCCTTGCATCATTTTTATTGACGAAATTGACGCAGTTGGACGCCAAAGAGGTTCCGGTATTGGTGGCGGACACGATGAACGCGAGCAAACCTTGAACCAAATTTTGGTAGAAATGGACGGATTTTCAACCAATTCCGGAATTATCGTGCTAGCGGCTACTAACCGCTCAGATGTCTTGGACCCAGCATTACTTAGACCTGGCCGCTTTGACCGCCAAATTATGGTGTCTCTACCTGACTTAAAAGGTAGAACTAAAATCCTTGGGGTGCACTCAAGAAACAAAAATCTGGCAGCCGAGGTTAATCTTGAGGACTTGGCTCGCCGTATTCCTGGCTTTTCTGGCGCTGACATTGAAAACTTAATGAACGAGGCTGCCTTGCTTGCAGCACGCGCTAACCGAGTTGAGATTACCATTTCAGACTTAGACGAAGGTGTGGACCGCGTAATGATGGGACCGGCTAAAGTTTCGCGCAAGTATTCGGAAACTGAGAAAAAAATAGTTTCCTACCACGAAGCCGGACACGCAGTGATTGGTCTGCTTCTTGAGTCTGCAAACGAAGTTCAAAAAGTCACAATTATTCCGCGTGGTGAGGCTGGCGGATACAACTTAATGATGCCAAAAGAAGAGTCTTTCTTTCAAACCAAAGAACAACTTACCGAGTCAATTACTGGATTTTTAGGAGGTAGAGTTGCCGAAGAAATTAAGTTTGCCTCAGTTACAAACGGAGCACATAACGACTTTGAAAAAGCCACTCAAATCGCGCGTGCAATGGTCACTCAATACGGCATGTCTGAACTTGGCTTTGTGCAATACGAAAAAGCAGGTTCTCAAGTGTTTTTAGGCCGTGACTACTTTAGTGAAAAGAATTTTTCGGACACAGTAGCCCACGAAATTGACCTTGAAATCAGAAAACTAATGAACGAATGCCACGAAAAAGCGAAATCCTTAATTTTGGCAAATCTACCACTACTGGAAGCGATTGCCTATTACTTAAGAGAAGTGGAAACTTTGACTCGCGAAGACATTCACGAAATTCACGAAACCGGACACCTTGAGCGAGTAGACATGCAAAAAGGCGAGACTCCTGACTTTGCAAAACTTGCAGAAGAAAACGTAAATAAACCTAAAAAAAATACTGCTAAAAAAACTAATACAGAAAGCGAGGCTAAGTAAGTAAATGCAAGAACTTCAATTAACTGACCAAGAACAAGCAAGACGAGATAAAGTTTTAAAGCTAAAAGAACTTGGAATTGACCCATTTGGCCACGCTTTTAAAACAAACTCTAACACTAAAGAAATATTTAAAAAATACCAAGATTTTTCTGGCGAAGACTTAGAAAAACTAAACAAAAAAGTAAAAATTGCCGGCCGCGTTGTTTTAAACCGTGCTCAAGGTAAAGCAGGTTTTATGCACATTCAAGACCGCTTTGGCAAAATTCAGTTATATGTCCGCAAAGACAACATAAAAGAAACTGACTTCCAAGCTTGGAAGTTAACAGATCTAGGTGATTTTGTTGGCATTGACGGAGTAGTTTTTAAAACCCACACTGGCGAACTTTCTGTAAGAGTTTCTAAATACACTTACTTAACTAAAGCCTTAAAACCACTGCCTGACAAATTCCATGGCCTTCAAGATGTTGAAGAAGGTAGACGCAAACGTTATCTTGATTTAATCGTTAATCCGGAAATCAAAGCAGTTTCCTTCATGCGTCCAAAAATTATTAAAGCCTTTCGCGATTTTTTTGACAAAAAAGACTTTATAGAGGTAGACACACCTGTTTTACACCCTACGCTTGGCGGAGCAGCAGCTCGTCCTTTTGTAACTCACCACAACGCTCTAAACATGCCGTTTTATTT
>CAUUFL010000051.1:0-4533 GCA_963544545.1 uncultured Acholeplasmataceae bacterium | reverse complement strand
ACAAACGAATACAAGGCTGCTTTAAAAGCTGGCAAAACCACACTTGAAGAACTAGTTGTTCCTGCTTTTGCTTTAGTTAGAGAAGCCTCTTCAAGAGTTACTGGCCTTACTCCCTTCTTTGTGCAAATCGCTGGTGCTTATATTATTCACGGTGGTAATATCGCCGAGATGAAAACTGGGGAAGGAAAGACTTTGACAGCTGTGATGCCAGCATACCTAAATGCTTTAACTGAACAAGGTGTGCATATAGTGACAGTCAACGAATACTTAGCAACCCGCGAAGCAAAAGGTGAAATCGGTAAATTATTTGAGTTTTTAGGTTTATCAGTTGGACTTAACTTATCTCAAATGGAGTCTACAGAAAAACAAGCGGCTTATGACTGCGATATTTTGTATTCAACAAACTCAGAACTTGGTTTTGACTATTTGCGTGACAACATCTCTTTATATAAGGAAGACTTAGTTGGAAAAAGAGGTCTGAACTTCGCGATTATTGACGAGGTTGACTCTATTTTAATAGACGAAGCAAGAACCCCTTTAATTATTTCTGGTGGTGCAAAAGACGACACTGCGCTTTACCGTAGAGCGGACGCTTTTGCAAAATCTTTAAACGACGAAGACTATATTATTGACATTGAAGACAAAGCCGTTGAACTTTCTGAGAGCGGAATGTCTAAAGCTGAGCGCTATTTTGGAGTGCAAAACTTATACGATATTTCTCAAGTTTCGCTACTTCACCGCATCAACAACGCAATGCGCGCAAACTACATCATGGCGAGAGACAAAGACTACGTGGTTGCTGACAACAAAGTACTGATAGTTGATCAGTTTACTGGACGTATTTTAGATGGCCGTCAGTTTTCAGAAGGTCTACACCAAGCACTTGAGGCTAAAGAAAACGTCAAAATTAAGCAAGAAACAGTAACTGTTGCAACAATAACTTATCAAAACTTCTTTAGAATGTATAAAAAACTAGCCGGAATGACTGGTACCGCGAAAACCGAAGAAGAAGAGTTTAAAGAAATTTATAATATGTTAGTCGTGGAAGTACCAACTAACGTAAAGGTTGAGCGAATTGATGCAACTGATCTGTTATTTGCATCGGCTTCAGATAAATTTAAAGCCTTACTTGACGAAGTGCAAGAGCGACACGAAAAAGGTCAACCTATTTTGATCGGAACAATTGCAGTTGAAACTTCTGAGTACTTATCTCAACTTTTAACTAGACGTGGAATTAAACACGAAGTCTTAAACGCCAAGCAACATGAACGCGAAGCCGAAATTATTAAAAACGCAGGACTAGTTGGAGCAGTAACTATCGCTACCAATATGGCCGGTCGTGGTACCGATATTAAGTTAGGACCTGGCGTTAAAGAACTAGGTGGACTTGCGGTAATCGGCAGTGAAAGACATGAGTCTCGCCGTATTGACAACCAGCTTCGTGGTAGATCTGGTCGACAAGGCGACCCTGGCTACTCTCGTTTCTACATTTCAGCAGACGATGAACTTCTGCAAAGATTTTCATCTGAAACTTTTAAAAATCGAGTTGCCTATATGCAAGGTCTGCAACAAGATAAGAACTCAGAGTCTGAATACATGCCGCCAATTGAGTCAAAGATGTTTTCATACATGGTAACCAATGCCCAGAAAAAAGTAGAAGGCATGAACTGCGATTCTCGCAAAAACGTCTTGAAATACGACGACGTGATGCGTATTCAAAGGGAGACTATCTACGCTGAGCGCGAGGCTGTGATTAAAAACCAAGACGTCCAAGAACTGGCTTACAAGATTTTAATTCAATATTTAAAAGACATTACTTTTGATCGATTATATGGTCAAAAGAAAGGTCAACTAAATACCACTCCACTTTTTAAATATTTAGACGGCAACATTTTTAAATTAAATGCAATTAATTTTGACACTTTAAAACAAAAACAATCACTAACTGAAATTGAAAAATATTTACAAGAACTAGCAGACAAAGAAATTCAAGACAAGATTGAAAAGTCTTCAGTAGAAGAGTACAATGAATTTTTAAAAGTGATAATTTTAAGAACTATAGATACTTATTGGATGGAGCACATTGACCGTATGCAAGGGCTTAGACAGGCGGTTGCACTGCAAGGATATGCTCAACAAAACCCAGTTATTGTCTATCAAAATGAAGGTAAACGCATGTTTCTAGAGATGCTTGACCAAATCAATGAAATGATCTCTAGATATATTTTAAGAGCTATTGTTGAAAGAAATACAGAACGCGAAGAGGTTGTAAAAAATGCCCAAACTAATCAGGAAACTGACTACAAAGGTCCCAAAAAACAACCTAAAACCTCTAAGAAAAAGAAACCGTGGCAATAGAAAATCGCGAACTTAAAAGTAGACTTGCTGATCTTGAAAGTAAGTTAAAAGAACTTTCTAATACTGTACAGCCCACAGAACTTGAAAAGCAAATTCAGAAACTTAAATCAGTAACTGAAGGCGCAGATTTTTGGCAAAACCAAAACAACGCCAAAGTTGTTTTAAAACAACTGACAGAACTAGAAAGTAAGTTAAAGACTTTTAACTCACTTAACTCTAAGTTAAATGACTTAGTTGAATTTATAGAACTGGCAGATTCAGCGACAGGCGAAGAAATAGAAAAAGAACTAAGTATCTTAGAAAAAGAGTTCACAGACTTTGAAGTCTTAACTTTTTTAAACGAAGAGTACGACGATACAAACTGTATTTTAGAAATTCATCAAGGAAGTGGAGGAACTGAGTCCAATGACTGGGTTGAAATGCTTTTTAATATGTATCTAAAATACGCCAAAATAGCCGGCTTTAAAACAACTATTTTAGACCTGCAAAAGGGCGATACAACGGGGTTTAAGGCGATTTCTGTAAAAATTTCTGGAGTAAATTCTTATGGCCTTTTAAAAGGAGAAAGTGGAGTTCACCGTTTAGTTAGAATCTCTCCTTTTGATGCAAATAAACGCAGACACACAACCTTTGCTTCAGTTTTAGTAACTCCCGAAATTGAACAAAGCTATGATCTTGAAATCGCGAAAACCGACCTGAAAATCAATGTTTTTCGCTCATCTGGTGCAGGTGGTCAGTCTGTAAACACCACAGACTCGGCAGTCAGAGTTACTTATCTACCTTTAAACTTGGTAGTAACTTGTCAAAACGAGCGTTCACAAATTCAAAACCGAGAAACCGCATTAAGCATTTTAAAAGGCAAACTAATTGCCGCTAAAATCGCCCAACAAGCCGAAAATATACAAAAACTGCAAGGTGAAAAACTGCAGGCTACCTGGGGTAGTCAAATCAGAAGTTATGTACTTTATCCTTATAAGTTAGTCAAAGACTTGCGCACTAATTTTGAAACCGCAAAAGCAGACGAAGTTTTAAACGGCGAAATTTCTGCATTTTTAAAGGAGTATTTAAAATATAGAAAAAGATGAAATTCTATCAAACCACTTCACAATTTAGAATTTTAACGCAAAGACTTTTTACCCGCCAAAACTTAAAAGAACTTTTCTTTGTAGTGCTGGGTACTTTTATCACGGCTTTGCCAATTTACTTTATTTACGATCCTTTAAAGTTAGTCTCAGGTGGAGTTGGCGGAGTTGGTATTGTAATTGAGTCTTTAACTAAAGGAGTTTTTAAAACTTCTTATACTTTTTGGATAGGCAACACTTTTGCCTTAATTTTGGCGTTAGTGGTTTTTGGTAAGTTTTATTTCTTTAAAACAATTGTAGGTTCGCTTACTCTTCCTTTATTTATTTTAATTTTTGAATTAACTGTTTCTCCGATTTATTTTGTTGAAAAATTATTTTTCTCAATTGACAAAAAACCTCTGACTATCATAAACAACGAAATCAACGTTGTGCAACTTCCAACTTCTATCATTTTAATTTGTGTTGCACTTGGCGCTTTTTTAACTGCCTTTGGTCTCTATATTGTCTTTAGAAACAACGGGTCAACCGGAGGTTTTGATGTCATTCAAAAAGTCGCGCACAAATACGCAAGAGTTCCATATTCTGTGGCAATTTATGCAACTGACGGAATAATTGCGCTTTCTTCTATTTTAACCGGAGTAACTAGACTATACATTGGTTTCTTTGGTTTCTTTACAATATTTTTGATTGGTTACCTGATAGACTTCTTTTCCTTTAGAGCCAAAAAGGCGTTTACTGCCTACATTATTTCTGAAAACTCAAAAGCCCTGGAAGCCGCTATCTTTAAACGTTTTTCTCGCACCTACACTTTAATTCCGGTTAAAGGTGGCTATTCTGGCAAGGCTAAAAACATGGTAGTTTTCACAATTGACAAAACCCAAATTCACGCTCTTCGTGAACTGCTTTCTGTATTTGACCCACACGCTTTTAGTTATATTCAAGAAAACTGTGATATTATCGGTGCTGGTTTTAAAAACCATGACTTTTAAGAAAAAAAACTTTTTTCTAAATAAGCAGTAGTTTTAAAATTAAAATTTGTATAATACCTGAGTTTTTGAGATGAAAAAATATTTTCGGAGTTGTTGGCTTTATA
>CAUUFL010000050.1:0-4538 GCA_963544545.1 uncultured Acholeplasmataceae bacterium | reverse complement strand
AGCCAAACAAACGGGAACAGTATAAACATAAGTACTCGGATGATTGGAGTGCAATTTAAAGATATTTTTTCGCTCCACTTCATTCCGATTCTTTTAGCGACAAGTTCACCAAAAATAATTTGAAAGTAAAGCAAAAACACGGTTAGTCCGATTGTAACTAACACGGAATAAAGTACATAGTTATTTGAATTTGCGTCAACTTTAAAAATACGAATTAAGGCGTCTTGTGACAGTTTAGAGCCAATAATACCGTTAATAAATGCAATTAAAGTATTTAAAACCTGGATGGTTGCCAAAACATAGTTTGGATTTTTAATTAAGTTTAGTGTTTTTTTAGCTTTTTTCTTTAGTTTTGGGTTATCCGAATCTGTAAGTTCATCAATTCTAATGTGGTTTACAGACATAAATGCAGCCTCGGTCATCGAAGTAAAACCAGATATTACGATTAAAACAACGATTAGCGCAACGAATACTGCAACTAAGATGCCCGTGAGCGGAGGGTTTGCAGACGTTGCAGAATTTAAAATATTTGTAGTCATATTTCTCCTTGATTAGCAACTTTCTTTAAAAATAGTATAACACACGATTTTTGTCTATGCTAAATCACGCAAAAATTCAACTAAACCAGCAGAATTTAGCCAAAAAGCACTTTTGTTTTTGTGTAAATTGTCAAGTATTTCTAATTGTTGTTGTTCTATTTTATTTTTAATAATTTTATCTTTATTATCAAAAACATTAAATATTTCTGAATTTAAAATTTTGTTTGAAAAAACACCATCTAAAAAAGACACTATAAAAGTATTTTTAGGCATTTTAGTTTTAATTAAACCTATTAGTTCCTTAATTTGTTTATCTTGAGCACCACCACATTCCTTAATGTGCTTAGATTCAATGAAAAAATATTTATCGTTTGATTTTAAAATGATATCTAAATCCTTATTTTGTGAACCAAAATCTATCTCAGGAATAATCTTTTCTTTTAATTCTTTTTTGTAGTAAGAAACACTATTTTTATTTTTTAGAAAAATATTTAGGTCATTAGTATACTCAAAACCAAAATTTTGGGCAATTTCAACTATTTTTTGCTGTCCAATGATGCCTAGTGCTCTTTGCGAACCTTTGTCAATTAATGACTGTATATGGACAGGGTCAGCACTGATTTTGCCATTTCTATATGTGAAAAACAATTCAACGATTTGTTTTAAGGTTTCAGGATTATTTTTAATTGTGCCAATTGTTGAATCACAGGCGTTTATAAAACAATTAAATTCGTTTTTAGATCCATAAGAATCAGTAATTAAATTTAACAAAATAGTAAATTTTTTCTCATCAACAAATTTGTCTTTTCTTATGTCGCTTAAAAGACTTTTGATTTTATTTGTATACTCGACATATTTATTTAAATCGTTTTTCTTTAAATTCATGTATCTTTCATCGAGTTTTTCAGGGTTATTACAACTATACTCAAGGTATTTTAAATTATCTTTCATTAAATTACACCACTTCTCTAGACATTAAATTATTTGCTTTTTCAATTATTGCACGTGCTAGTCTAAAATCCAACCTTCTTCTTCTTTTACCACTTTTTGTATTTCCCATAAAAGGAGTCAGCAAAATATCAGCAGACTTTATTCTAATTTCATTTAACAAAAGATTACATTTTTCTAAAAATTTTGGTCTGCTGCTGTCAGAGATATCTATTGAAACCAAAGTAAAATGTCTAGACGTATTTTTAATTTTGTTTTGCCAGTCGTATTTAATATTTTCTTTATAGTCGAACTTAATATTATTTATGTCATCGGTGCTGTCAATTGCTCTTATACCTAACCATCCTTCTGTATCGTTGAAAGTTACTTTTAAAGAGTTTTCTGGTTCAATTCTTAGATTTATTATATTTTCTAGAAAGTCAACAAACTTATCATTTTTATAAATTTTAATTTCAGAAAAATCTTTATAAACGCCATCAAAACATGCTACACAAACTGGCACTTCAGTATCATTAAAAGGGTTTTCTTCTAAGATAGTAACGGAACTTAAAAGGTTTTTGTTTTTAAATGATGAGTTTATGAAAGACTCAGGAATAATCGCAACAATATGGTTTTGTGCTTCAATCATTTTATTTAGTGCAACTAAATATATATCGTCATAAGGTGAATCTTTAAAATATTCGGTTAAATAAATCTTTTTCCTTGAAGCAGAGTGTTTAGCGAGATAAGGAGGATTTGTGATAATTATTGCGTTTTTAATTGTTGGTATTGACTTTAGAGAATCATTGTTTTCCCAATCTAATTTTTCATCAATATCTAAACCTTTTGTTTCAAAAATACCATACTCAGGAGACACTGATAAAAGATCGCCTGCTCCAGCGAACGGGTCGTAAGCAATGACGCATCTAGAATTTTTAATAAATTCTTTAATTTGTGGTTTTAACCATTGAACGCCTTTCGTGAAATACTGTCCTAGTGCGATTTTTTTTCTAGATTTTTTGCTTTTATCCATACAAATATTTTACCATTTAGTAATTTTTTTGTGAAGGATGATTTTACGAATTTTTTGAAAAAGTAGAGAAAAAACTAAAAAAGAAAAATACACTAGTACTATAACTGGTGAAGGTGCTACATTTGTGTTTAGTTGAATTGGTGCAGCAATAGCCACGGTTAAAATCGCAACAACTACTCCAATTAACATAGTTTGAATAAAATTTCTTCTGAATTGAACAGAGATTAAAACCGGGAATAAAATTAGCGCAGAAATTAACAAGGTACCCATCATGCGCATACCAATTGAAATTAAAACAGCGACTAAAATAGAGAGGCCATAGTTAGTAATTACTTTGTTTGTGCGGTTGAAATTAGCATAACTTGGGTCAAAAGTTTGAGAAACCAAACGTCTGTATTGCCATAAAATAAAGCCTAAAGTAGCAGTGAAAATAATTAGTGCATTAAAGAAATCCAACCATTCCATAGTTGCCAGACTACCGTTGATAATGTTGCCAAGATCGCTTTTAAAGTTAGCACCCCAAAGTGAAATAATTAAGATACCCAAACTATAGCCAAGGGCCTCAATAACCCCTATTGCACTATCTGAGTCGATTTTGGTGTTTTCAATAATCAACTGTATCACAATTGAAAAGAAAATGGTAACTAACATTGAAACGTAGACAGGGTAGTTAGACAAAAGCACACCTATGGCTATTCCAAAAAACGCAGTGTGCGCAAGTCCGTCTGCAATCAACGCTTGGTTTTTAAGTACGATAAAAGGACTAAGTAGCGCTGCGGTAACCGCAATTAGTCCGGCGGCGATAAAAATGTAGGTGTTTGAAAACACCCCTAAATTAACTAAATATTGCATGCTTTTCTCTATTTAAAATTTGCTTGTGGAAATCACAAAATATACCGTCGTAAACTATGGCTTTATCTACGTAAATTACTCGGTCTTTACATTCAAGCACGTCAATTCCAGAAAGGTCATGCGTGATTATTAAAACTGTAGTGCCAGTTTGTGAAAGTGAGTATAAATATTGGTAAAACTCGTGTCTAAATTTAGGGTCTAGTGCAGATGCTGGTTCGTCTAGTATCAAAAGGTCGGGTTCGTTTACTATGCTTCTTAAAAAAAGCACACGTTGAAGTTGACCACCAGAAAGTTCAGAAATTAACTTATTTTTTAAGTCAAGAATGTTCATGTCGGAAAGCAATTTATCTATTCTTGCTTTTTGTTCTTTTTTGGCAAACAAGTATTGTTTTTCAAAGCCTGAGTAAATAATTTCAAAAACTGAAGCCGGAAAGTTAGATTTAAATCGCAAAAATTGTGACATGTAGCCGATTTTTTTTGCACCATTTATTACCTTACCGTTGTTCGGTTTTAAAGTTTTTGAAACCAGTTTAACTAGTGTACTTTTGCCACCACCGTTCGGTCCCAAAATGTACATAAAGTCACCTTTGTTAATCTTTAAATTTAGTTTTTCAAAGACTGCCGTGTCTTCGTATTTAAACGAAACTTCTTTAAACTCAATCATGTCTATTTACCTAAAAGTGCTAATTTTAAATTAGCGATATTTTCAGAAATTTTTGTCTGAAAAGAAATTTTTTGACTGTATTCTTCTTTAGAAACTGCGTGAAAAGTATGAAAAGTTTTAAAGGAAACATTTGAAATGTTGTGTGCTTTCACGCTTGACTTAAGTTTTTCTAAAACCTGTTCTTTACCTGTTTCTTGAACGAACACAGTTAAGATTCTATTAGGATTTTTAGTGCCTTTTTTAATTAGTTCAACGAACTCATTTATCGCTTTTATAGTGTCTTCATTTCGGTCTTGTATGGTTGTGTCAATTGGTGTATAACCTTTTAACAAGCCCATTTCAACCATAAAAGCACCGATTGAATCATGACCACAAAAAAGGATTTTTTCATCGTTTAAACCAGTTTTAAAATTAGTATTTAGAAAACTAGTAAAGTCATTTTTAAGTGTGATAATTTCGTTTATCAGTGTAGTTTTATTTGTAGCAATGATTGGTTTGTTTTCAAATTTTTCAGTAAGTTTTT
>CAUUFL010000049.1:0-4562 GCA_963544545.1 uncultured Acholeplasmataceae bacterium | reverse complement strand
TTGCCAAAAAGGTTCTTTTTTAAACTTAATAGAAAAAGTTTCTAGGTCTAGTTCTTTGTTAAGTGGTAGTTTTGGATAAGCAATCGCCTTTAACCCAGGTAAATCAAAAGTAGAAGAAAGTAGTGTTGCGTAATCTGTGTCCAGCCCACAGGCAAAAACTTTGGTGTTTGGAAAGCAACTAAGTAATTTAGTAAAGTAAGTACCTTGGTGAGTAGAAGGGTCACGGTTTGTTAAAAAGGCTGAGTTTAAAAGTAAAGTTACATCTAAGTTAACTCTGGCGATATCTGAAAGCAAATAGTCAAGCGAGCGCTGAATAAAAGTGGTGTAATATGGTAATATTACTTTCTTTTTATTTAAGGCTAAACTAGCTGCCAACATTGCTGAGTTGCCCTCGGCTATGCCTGAGTCTATAAATCTATCTGGGTATTTTTCTTTAAAGTCTTTAGTGAAGTTGCCAAGTTCCATACCACTTTCAATTAAATAAAAATCGCGTAGTTTAGCAAACTCAGAAATAACTTTTCCCATGATGTAAGGGGTTTGAGTTTGAGTAGAAGCACTGTATGAATGATACTTGCCGCTTAAATCTGAAACCGCTTCAACAAGCCCTTTTCCCTTTATTGTCTCAATTAAAAAAGCAACCGGTTTTCGCACTTTTAGAACAGTTTTCAAAGTGTCTATTAAAGCAATAACGTCATTACCTTCTTTAAGGTAAAAAAACTGATAACCAAGTGATTCAAAGTAAGCGCGTGCTTTGCTTGGGTCATTTAAAGTGTGTCTAAAAGCGCCAACGTTTTCAACAATTGAGCATTTGTTGTTGTTAATAATAACTATGCCAGGTAGGCTATATCCACTTAAAGTATTTAGTCCTTCAAAAGCAATTCCTGCGTTTAGCGCGCCGTCTCCAATCACCGCAACATTCTTGTTTAATGGGTTTGTTAAGACAAATCCCGCTAAAGCAGATAGAGACTGAGATGCGTGTCCTGCTTCAAAAAAATCATATTTAGATTCTGTGTACGAAGTAAACCCCGAGATTTTTCTTTCACTGAAATTAAGAAAACCACTGCCACGACCAGTTAAAATTTTGTAGGTGTATGCCTGGTGGCCAATGTCAAAAAGCAGTCTGTCTTTATCTAAATCAAGCAAATAAACCAGAGCTACGGTTAGCTCAATTGTTGCTAAATTAGAACTAAGGTGACCACCGGACTTTAAGATATTTTCTTTAATGAACTCCCTAATTTCTGCGCAAAGTTTGGGCAGGTCTTGGACTTTGAGTTTTTTTAACTCAGCAGGTAAAAAGTTTAGTAAATTAAAATTACTGCTCATTTTCGATTGCTTTTTTAGCAACCTCTAAAATAGAGTCGGCTTTTTGAATTAGGTCTTTAGTTTGTTTGTAAAGTTCAATTGAAACCATGATGTCATTTTCTTGATTTAATTTATCAATGTTTTCTTTTATTTTTGCAAACAGTGCTTTTAATTCTAAGTTTTTTTCTGAATTGTTCATATTTTTACTCTCCTTTTATGTTAGTGACAATTACTTTTAAAGTACCATCTTTTAATTTAATTTCAAGGCTGTCATTACTGTTAACATCTTTTACACTTCTAACCATTTGCTGGTCTTTAAATACCAACGCATAACCTTGCTCAAGTTTTTTATTTAAGTCAAAGTTATTAAGTTGTTCTTTAAAAAGTTTTAACTGAAACTCTTTATTTTTAATAATTTCAGGGATATTTGGTAGTTTTAATTTAAATTCGGCAATTTGACTTTGAGCAATACTTAAAGTTTTGTGCAGGTTTGGAAGTTTAGTGGCAAGTTCGCCTAAATACTCGACGTTTTTATTGTAAGTGTTGATAACTGAGTTTTGGCATCTTTGCAGAGCAACCGCTAGCGTAGCTTGTTTTTTTGAGTAAAGAGCAGCGAGCATTAACTTCGCTTGGTTTTTGAGCAACATTAGTTCTTGTTGAAGTTTGGTCAACTTACTCAGCGGAGACACTCGCTCTAGTGCTGCTTCATAGGTTCTCAGTTCTGCGTTTTCTTGGTGGACTTTGTTTTTTAAATTAGTCAAAATTATGTGGTTAAATTCGGCTAACTTATTTTGAAAATCAACAGTTGTAATTTGAGTAATTAGAGCAGCGGCGTCTGTTGGGGTAGATGCAGAAAGGTCGGCCACGTAGTCTGAAATTGAGACATCTCTTTCATGCCCAACTGCAGAAATCACAGGGATTTTAGAAAAATAGATAGCATCTGCAACTTCTTTTTCGTCAAACGCCTCAAGGTCTTCTTTAGCACCACCACCGCGTCCTACAATTAAAACTTCTGCTTTGTTTTCCAAGTTTGCGCGTTCTATCGCTTTTTTAATTTCTAGAGCGGCGTTTTCGCCTTGCACTAAAGTGTTGTAAACAATAAAGTCAATTAAAGGAAAGCGTTTATATGCGTTTTCTTTAATGTCTCTGAGTGCAGCGCCTGTAGCCGAAGTTACTATTCCGACTACCGCTGGGTTTTGGGGAATCTTTCTTTTTCTTTCTTTTTCAAAGTACCCAAGGGAATTTAGTTCTTTAATTAGCTTTTCTTTTTCTCTTTTCTTTTTACCTTCACCATAGTCATAAACCTGCCAAACTGTCGCGGTTATTGCACCACCTTTTTGGTAATAAGAAATAGTGATATCGACTATCACCTGCATACCGGTGTAGGGAATAAAATCTAGTTTACTTGCAGTGCTTTGCCAAATTGCACATCTTAGTGCACTTTCTTTGCCAACTAAGTTAAAGTAAAGATGACTTTTGGGGTTTTTAGCCTCGTATTCTGAGTAAGTTGCTTTAACTTCACCCAACACAAAAAAGTGACTATAGCCAAAATTATGTTTAACTAAATCAGCAATATTTTGGCTAAAAAAGTCTACTTCAATAACGTTTTTTTCTGTATTATTTTGAATTTCTACTCCGCTCATTTTAAATTAGCAACGATGTTTTGCAGTAACTTGTTGGTAAATTTGTGTTGTTTTTCGTCATCTAAATCTGAAAACAACTTAGTGATTTCAACTGCCTCGTTGATTGCAACTGGTACAGGGGTTTTTAGTTCTTGCATTTCAAAAACCGAGTACTCAACAATTGCTTTATCTAATTTAGAGAGTCTGTCTAAACTGTAGCCAATCAAGGCCTTAGAAATTGTTTCATCAATTTCGTTTACCTTAGTTAAAAATAGCAAAAAAATCTCTTTTTCTTCGTCCGTTAACACTAAATTATTTTCAAGTCCTAAATTATAAAGATAGATAGATTTAATTAAATTTAGCCTAGTTTGTAGTTCTTTTTTCATTTTGTTCTCCAATGACATTTTAGCATAATTTAGTGCCTTTTTAGCCTATCGTAAAGGTTTTTGACCTTGATAAACTTGTTACTCAAATGCGCTCTGTTGATTTGTTTTTTAAAGGTAGAAATGTAAATTGACTGAAGTTCAGAAAGTGAACTATAGGGGTGTTTTAATCTTAATTTCATAACTCTTTCAAGTTCAGGGTCAAGTTCAGTTTCTAGGTTTGCAAAAATAAAGTTGATTTGCTTAATTTGTTTAGCAGCAACCACAGAAGTTTTTTTAATATTAGCAGTTTCACAATTCACTCGGCGTTGCAAAGTGGTCGCCACTTCTCTGTCAATTTTGCAGTTAGTGTAGCGCTCTGCAATTTTGTTTAGTTCTGAGTGATTTAAAAAATCGACTATTTGGTCAAAAGACTTAATATATAGCAAAAGGTGATCCAGGCGTTTTGAAATTCTAGCATCTAAATTGTACTTAAGTAAGGTTTTTTGGACAAAAAAACAAGACTCAGTATTTTTGAACTTAAACTCTAGGTGGTAGTTTGCAGAACTTGGTGAATTAATTGAGCCTAGTATTAGAAATAGAGTTTTAAAAAACAAAGGTTTTGAAATTTCTGTAACCACTGAGTTAATTTCTGTCTCAATTGCCAAAAAATCAGAGTGCACAAAAACTACCTTTTTAGAACCATAGTTAACAACTGCTTTTATGTTTAGTTTTTTAAAAGCGGTGTCATAAAGTTCAAGTAGTTCATAAGGCACTTTAAACTCATAAAACTCATTATCTTGACTTGCTGGTTTTTTTAAGTAAAGCGCCAGCATTAAAAACTGTTTTATCTCAGGCAACGGCAGTTTTAAAATGCAGGCAAGAATTACTTGCTTGCAGTACTTAGAAAAAGAAATTCCTAGTTTTTTTAATTCATCTGCCAACAGTTGGCTAGAATTAGCCATGGTTTTTTAAGTATCTAGCAATCGCAGAAACTGCAATACCGCCGTCAGCAGCTGCTGTAATTACTTGTCTAACTGCTTTTTTTCTAACATCTCCTGCTACAAAAATACCAGGAATAGAAGTAGACAGGTCCTCATTTACTAAATAATATCCCCATTCTTTTTGCAGTTCTGTGTCAAGCAGCGAAGACTCTGGAACTTGGCCGATAAAAATAAAAATGCCATCTACAAAACCTGAGTGATTTTGGTCAACCACATCAAAGTTAATTCCTTTTAGTGTGTTGTTTTCATCCAAGATTTTCTTACTTTTTGCG
>CAUUFL010000048.1:0-4589 GCA_963544545.1 uncultured Acholeplasmataceae bacterium | reverse complement strand
TTTAACAAACAAACCAATAAAGCCAAGGATACCAAAAAAGAATCCTAAGATTAGTAATATATCGCCTGCTTTTCCTTCAAAGGCTCTAGCAATTGAGATAATATAGAATATAAATGTTAGTAAACCAATAACACCAGCTGCTATAAATAGAGCTAGAAATAAAATTAGATAAGAACCAAAAATAGCAGTAATGCCAGATGAAGAAGAACCTTGCATTGAACTAGCAGCTACATTTAAGCCAAGACTGCCAGCAATGGAACCTGCAGTAAGTCCAGTTAAAGTAACTAGTAGAACTGGGATTAAAATAGCAAGAGCAATTAAAATCAAGTAAAGAATAATTGTTGTTTTAAGCGCTTTATTAGCACTAATATAACTAGAAAGTTTTGTTGAATCCATTTAACACCTCAAAATCATTATACATTTTTTTCAAAAACTCAAAATAGTTCTTAAAACTATTTTACAACTTCTAAAGGTTCAACTTCGTTAAACTTAAGTTCAGCGATTTTTCTGTTTATATAAACTAGTTTAATAAATAGAGCAATTAGTCCAAATAGTGGCATAAATAAACCAATTAAAAGCAAAATATCGTGAACTTGTGCTTTAAACGCTTGAATAATAGACAAAATGTAGAAAATCAAAAGCAATAGCCCAGAAATTCCGGAGGCAACAAATAGAGAGACATATACTGGCAAATACAAACTAATAATAGATTTATTATTAACCATGCCTGTTTTTGGATCAATACTTGCACCTATATCTAAAAAGCTGGTGGTAATCAAGATTGCAGCAAATAACGCAATGATAATAAAATACATAACAATCGCTGCAATGATTGATTTTCTCGCACTGCGGTAATTATATTGTTTTAATTTATTCAAAATATACCTCTGATTTGTTTTTATATTTATTAGTTTATTTAATTAGCCCGAGTTGGCTTTCCACTTTCTCACGGTTCTCTAAATTGTAAAGAATTTCAAGTAGCAGCAGAGCAAACTCATGTGAATAGCCGCTTGAATGACCGGTAACTATGTTGTTTGAATGAACTGCTGGTACGTTTAAGTACGTACCTTGCATGTATTTCTCAAATCCAGGAAAACAAGTAAACTCTATGTTGTCAAGTAAGCCAGCGTAGGCTAAAAACACAGGAGCTGCGCAAATTGCGGCAATTGTTTTTTTAAGTTCAGCAAACTCTTGAATTAAATCAATTATTGCTTTAAACTGCTCACCGCTCGGTTTTTTAATTAGTTCAGACACCCAAGCACCGCCAGCAATTGTAACAAAGTCAAAGTCCTTAGCGTTAACTTCTGAAATTAAGTATTTAGTCTCAACTTTTAGACCATTTGAACTTACGCATGCTAACTTATCGGAAGTTGAGACTAAACTAACTTCCATACCAGCTCTGAGTAAAATGTTTCGGGTAATCAAGGCTTCGGTTTCTTCAAATAAATCGCCGATTAAAATTATCCCTTTTTTCACGTCAAGCCTCCAAGTAAGCAAACAAAACAGTTTCTAGTTTAGCCATAGTCTCTGGTCTTTTGGAGCCAAAGTATTCGTTAATTTGACTGGACTTTGAGTCAAGTAAATCAGAGACAATTTTAAAAGCTGACAAGGGAATTTGTTTAATTTCGGCAATTTGAGCTAATGAGGTTAGTTCCATGTCACAAACATAAGCACTTTCTTTATTGTCTAGTGGACTAGTTACAAAACGGTCTGCCGTAAAGCAAACAACTTCTTTGAGTTCTAAAGCATTTGCTAACTTTAAGTCAAAACTTGGGACAGGGTCATTAAAAACTGATAAGTCAAAGTCAGAAAAAGTGGTGTGTTTTATCCGAACAATTTCGCCTAACTTTACTCCAAAACCACCGGCTAGGCCAATGTTAACGATTTTTTTAACTGAGATTGCGTTTTGGTCAAGCACAAAAAGTGCTTCAGTTAAAGCAAAAGCAGCATTAGTTTTACCAATTCCTGTGTAAAGTAGTGCAACAGGTATTTCGTTTAAAGTGCCTGTGTAGAGATCAACGTCTGAAAAAAAATGCTTGGGGTTGCCTAACTTATTTTTAAAGTAAGTCAGCTCCGCACACATCGCACCAACAATTAACGTGAGTTCTTTCAATTTTGCCTAGGCTTTTGTGGTCTGAACTTCTACTTTAGTTTGACGACCTTTTCTTTGTTTTGCTCTAGTTTGAAAGTAAGTAGTAATAACATATGAAAGATAAGAAATAGCCGCGGCTAGCAGAGCAAAGGCAATTACCCAACGAACTATATAGTAAATGCGAGTTCCTTGGTCTTTGTGAAGTCCACCGATTAGCTCAATAATTGGGAAAGTAAAACGAGATACAAAAATTATGCCAGACACTATTTTTTGACCGGTTAGTACAGCCACTAGCATGGCAAGTGACAGGTAAAGTGCGTGTTCCGCACCACTGTAGGCTAAAAAGAAAATAGATGTACCGATTATTGGCAGATAATGCACAAAGTGTAGACGATAAAGCACAGGGCGCTTTAACATAAATACCAGCGCTATTAAGACAGCCAACAGGATTGCTAAGAATACAGAGATAAACAACGGGTAGTGTTGTTTGAACGAAAACTGACCGCGCATCACTAAGTTAAAGAAACTTGCTACTTTAATTAAGTAAAAGTCTAGAAATAAAATAACTAGTCCTGCAAAAACTTTGTCTGAAAATGAAGAAAGTAGTACTGCGGTTAAAAGAAAGATTAGGGTAACAAAGCGAACCCAACTAATCATTAGTTCACTAATTGTCAGAACGTTGCTACGGTATTTGTCAATTGCGCCAATTAAAGCGTGGATTTCGGCAAATATCGCGAAAGCCGCCAGCCCAACAGCCAAGACAATTGCGACTAAATTAACAACTGAATAATTTTTTTTAGTCATATAAAACTCCTTGAATAATCAAATTAAAATGTAATTTTATTTAGTTTTTAGTATAAAAAAGTAGTCTTTTTAAGTTAAGACTACTTTTTTAATCAAATTAGCTACCTATTTTTTACGAGGGTTTTTAAGTTCTGCTTGAGCAGCCGCAAGTCTTGCAACTGGAACTCTAAACGGAGAACATGAAACGTAGGTAATACCTGCGTTGTGAAAGAACTCAACTGAAAATGGGTTTCCACCGTGTTCACCACAAACTCCAAGTTTAAGAGTTTTGTTGCCTTTTTTACCAAGTTTAGTAGCAAGTTTTACAAGTTCCCCGACACCATCTGGGTCAATTTGTTGGAAAGGGTCGAACTCATAAATCTTGTTGTCATAGTAAGCCGGTAAGAAGTTAGCAGCGTCATCTCTTGAGAAACCAAAAGTTAACTGAGTTAAGTCGTTTGTACCGAATGAGAAGAAGTCAGCTTCTTTTGCGATTTTGTCAGCCAAAATAGCAGCACGTGGAATTTCAATCATAGTACCAACCTTGTATTCAAGGTTAACTCCAGCTTCTTTGATTAGCTGATCTGCAACTCTACAAACAGTTTGTTTAACGAATTGGAATTCGCGAAGTTCGCCAACTAGTGGGATCATAATTTCTGGAACTAATTTCCATTCAGGGTGTTTTTTAGTTTGAGCGATGTAGGCAGTAATTACCGCTTTAGTTTGCATTTCAGCAAGTTCCGGATAGCGAACCGCTAGACGGCAACCACGGTTACCCATCATTGGGTTTTCTTCGTGAAGAGAAGCAATTACACTGTAAAGTTCTTTTAATTCAACTTTAAGCTCACGCGCAAGCTCTTCAATTTCTTTTGCCTCTTTTGGAATAAACTCATGTAGAGGTGGATCTAGATAACGAATAGTCATCGCTCGGCCTTCTACAGTTTCAATTAAATCTTCAAAGTCTTTTTGTTGATATGGCAGAATACGTTCAAGTGCTACTTTTCTTTGTTCAGCAGTAGCAGATACAATAAACTCACGAATCGCTTTGATGCGAGTTGAGTCAAAGAACATGTGTTCTGTACGAATTAAACCAATACCTTCCGCGCCAAACAAGATTGCTTGTCGTGCATCTTTTGGAGTTTCGGCGTTAGCACGCACACCAAGGGTACGAACTTCGTCAACCCAGCCCATGAATGTTTCAAAGTCGCCAGAGATTTCTGCAGGTACAGTTTCAATTTTTTCAAGGTAAACAGAACCAGTTGAACCATCAATACTAATGTAGTCGCCTTCTTTAACTTCAGCGCCACCAAGTCGGCAAGTTCCGTCAGATAAGAATTGAAGGTCATGGCAACCAGCAACACAAGTTTTACCCATACCACGAGCGACTACGGCTGCGTGTGAAGTCATACCACCACGAGCAGTTAGGAAACCTTCGGCAACGTGCATACCTTCGATGTCTTCAGGCGAAGTTTCTAAACGCACTAGTACTGATTTTTTACCTTCTGATTTAAGGCGAAGAACTTCGGCAACAGAGAAAGCTACTTGTCCAGTTGCAGCACCAGGAGATGCAGGCAGACCTTTGCCGGCAAGTTTAGCAGTTTTTAAAGCAGCACTTGAGAAATGTGGGTGAAGGAGATTTTCAAGTTGAGCAGGCTGAACACGAGTGATTGCTTGTGCTTTAGTGATTTTGCCTTCATTAACTAAGTCAACGGCG
>CAUUFL010000047.1:0-4630 GCA_963544545.1 uncultured Acholeplasmataceae bacterium | reverse complement strand
ATTTTAATGTACAGCAAACCCTATACTTTAAAGAAACTAAAAAATCTACACCAAGTAAAAATACTGAGAATATCTGAAAAATACGAGACTTGTTATCTTTACATGAATGAAGAGTTTTTTAAAAAATTCGTTTCAATTATGCGTTCAACTGGACACATTTGGGCAGAAAAATCAGAGATTTTTCAAGACCAACATCTCAACTTTGACACAGATGTTTTTGAGGAAGACGATGAAGTTTGTGGAATGGATGTTTCTGACATTGATCTGCAAAACATCATTGAACTTCAAGATTTGGAAAATCAGTTTACTTAATTTACGGATAAAGAAAGGTGGTTTGAAATGAAAGACAAGAAAAAACAAATTTATTTAATTTCTGCAATTGTTGCCGCTATTATTGCTTTAATAATTTTAACAACAACTTTAGCAGTTGTTTTAAAACCAAAAACAAACAAGCCAATCAAGCAAAATGGAACTACTTACAAAATTCAGCATATTTTCCAAGGACTGGCTGGTGAAATTGAAGAAAAAATAGTTGAAGAAACTAAGGGCGCAGAAGTTGGCACAAAGGTACAAATTACACAAGATAGCCGCAAGAAAGAATACGACAACGGTTTTGAAGTTGCCGATTTCGCAGAAACTAAAAAAATAGAAGCCGATGGCTCTACCATTTTTGAAATTAGATACGGTCGCAAGTTATTTGAAGTTAACTTTGAAGTTAATTTCAATAATTCAACTTTTTTAGGTATTGCTTCTGTAGCACCTCAAACCCAAAAAATTAAGTTTGAGGCAAAAGCCCAAAAACCCACAGATCCAGAAATTACTGCCACTGGTAAAAAATACCGCTTTGTCCACTGGCAAGAAAAATCTCTAATGAATGGAGTTTACTCAAAACAAGCGCCGTTTGATTTTAGTAAACCTATAACTAAAAACATCACTTTAGTTGCCTACTTTGAAGAACTTTTTTCAATTTCATATCAAATTGAACTAGAAAAGGCAAACGGAGAGTTTGAAGAAAAAACCGAGACAAAACGCTGGTTTCAAGCAGGTGATGTGCATACTGTTAACTTCCCAAATCCAGATGAACGAGTATACGGTGAAGTTGTATACGACAAAAACTCACTAACTGTTTCCCCTGAAAGCAGCCAAAACAAGGTAAAAATTACGGTTAAACGTAAACTGCACACAGTAACTTTAGAAGTTACCGGCGCTAACTTAACATTACCCAAAAAACAAGTTAGGCACGACGACAGAATTTGGGAAATTGATGTAACTACTATTTACCAAGCAGGCTATTATATTAAAAATATTCAAATGGCTGCAAGAGACTACACTTTAGCAAGACTTCAGTCTGTGTTTGTAACCAAAGACATGACCGCAGTTTTCTATTTAGCAAAAGACATTGCAGGTAAAGGCAAATATCCACAGTCTTTGGTCTATCCAGATCCAAGCAAGTTAACCTTAATGGAAGCCTCAATTAGAAGAACGCAATATCAAATTGGTAAAAAAACCCACAAACTTACTTTTAATCGTTACTTTTACCGCGATGAAGACGGAAATAAATACGAAAAGTTTGACGGAAATTTCTATAAGTTTGAGGAAGTTGAGTTTATCCAAATTCCTGGTAAAACTACTTTGTTTACCAAAAAAATCATAGATTTTGCACCTTACAGTTTTATACTTAGGGAAAAACCTAAATCTGCTACTTTTGAAAACTCGTTTTTACACTCGCTAACTAAAGACATTGCTTTGGTTTTGGGTTTTGAAGTTAGTATACCTAATTATAATGATTCAGATAGATACTCGGTTAAGTCAGTCTTGAACTCAAATAATTTTGCTGCTTTGGCAAAAACTGCAACCGAATACGCAGTTGCTGTCTACGCTTCAAGTGCCTACAGGCAACTTGATGACAACATAGACTCGCAACTGCCATATGGTGTTAAGGGGATTGATAAAATCACAGACTCAGGCTCCAAAACTTGGTGGTTGACTACTTTAGTTGAAAACAAAAACGCAGAAACTTACTATATAGACAAAACAGGTATGCTGAGTCAAGAAAGACAAAACTATCTTTTTGGCTTAGTGCTTTGCAAAGACTAAAATAACTATTTAACAATCCTAAGTGTGTCAAGTCTTTATACTTGACGCACTTTTTATTTCGTGTTAAACTTATTTTGTATTTAAATCAAAAAAAGGAGTAAATTATGGCATTAAAAATTAGGCTTCAAAGATTTGGTTCAACTAAACGTCCTTTCTATCGTATTGTTGCTGCAGAAAGCCAAAGAGCGCGTGATGGTAAGTTCTTGGAAATCGTTGGTACTTACAACCCACTTTCTGGTGTAGTTGAAATTAAACAAGAAATATATAACACCTGGATTTCAAAAGGTGCTAAACCAAGCGATACAGTTAAATCACTTTTAAAGAAACAAAAATAGTTAAAGACGGAGTTTCCAAACTATGGTTTTAAATTTTGAGCAAATTCTAGCCAGCTTTGTCCGTCCTCTGTTAATCTATCCAGATGCACTTGAAATTAAAGTGTCAGAACAAGATGCTTTAGTTGATATTTCTATGTTAGTTGAAGAAGCAGATCTTGGCCGAATTATCGGCAAAGGTGGTAAAACTGCCTCAGCTCTTCGTCAACTACTGTATTCAATCGCCACTAGAAACGGCAAAAAAGTAGCTCTGGAAATTAAAGCAAAGTAACTTAAACTTGTGTTTTTAATTGGCAAAGTAATCAAACCCTTTTCTTACAAAGGTTGGATTAAAGTGGAAAATCTTTCAGATTTTCCACGTTTTTTAATTCACGAAATTGTATATATTGAAAATAACTCTTACGAAATTGAACAAAGTAAACCTGGCACTAAATGTTTGCTGGTTAAACTAAAGGAAATTAACTCAGAAGAAGAGGCTAAAGGAATTGCGCAAAAAGAAATCTACAGTAAAGTGAGACCTGAACTAAAAGATAGTGAGTTTGTTTGCGCTGATTTGCTAAATAAAACAGTTTATTTTGAAGAGCAAGAAATCGGTAAAGTCAAAGAAGTTTACTTTTATCCAAATCAGCAAGTTTTAAAAATTGAAAAAGCCGACAAAACCTACTTTTTGCTGCCTTTTGTTAAACACTATATAGAAACGGTTTATGAAAGTAAAATTGTTGTTTTGAATTTAGGTGAGGTGATATGAAGATAGACATCATTACTATTTTTAAAGAAGCCTATAACAGTTTTTTAAATACATCTATTGTAAATAGAGCAATTCAAAGTAAACACTTAGAAGTTAATTTGCATAACTTACGCGATTTTTCTTTAGATAAAAACCAAAAAGTTGACGACACAGTATATGGTGGGTCTGTTGGTATGTTAATGTCAGTTGAACCCATACATCGCGCAATTTCTGCTTTAAAACAAAACAAAAATACGTGCGTTGTAGCATTTTCTCCGCAAGGAACACCTTTAAATCAAGAAGTTCTTGATGAACTTGCGAAAAAAGAACACCTGATTTTACTGCCAGGTCACTATGAAGGATATGATGCTAGAACGCTTAACTTCATTGACCAAGAAATCTCAGTTGGTGATTTTGTCTTAACTTCAGGAATCTTACCAAGCCAAATTTTAATAGATGGACTAGTAAGACTAATTCCAGGAGTTATCAATCAAGACTCGGTTGACAAAGACACCTTTAAATACAACTCAATTTTAAAATACCCTGAGTACACTAAACCAGCCGTATACGAAGGTCTTTCGGTGCCAGATATATTGCTGAGCGGAAACCACCAAAAAGTAGATGAATATAATTTTGAGCAAGCAGTTTTAAACACGCTAAAGAAACGCCCTGACTTAATTAAAAACAAAGCATTTGACTTAGAAACATTCAAAAAAATCAAAGTAATCTTTGACAAAATAAAAGACCCTAAAAAGTAAAATACCTGCACAAGCCGTGCAGGTATTTTTGTTTATAAACTGATAAAAATATCTTTATTTGGCGATTTAATCGTATTTAAACTAGTCTGTAATGTCAATTATACGAAGCGTGTTAGTGCGGCCGTGAGTTTGAGCCCAACCAGAAGTTAAAATAATTGTTGCACCTTTTTTTAACCCAAAAGCCTTTGCTCCATCAATGGCTTTTGCGTCATATTTCAAAAAGTCATTGACGTGATTGACAACTCTAGGGTACACCCCAAAGTTAAGTGCAAGTTCACACGCAGTTTTAAAGTTATCAGTTAAAGCAATGATTGGCACTTGTGGTCTGAACTTACAAATTCGGCGAGCAGTACCTCCGGTTTCCGTAAACGCTACAATCGCTTCAACTGAAGGCAGAGATATAGAAATCTGGGCAGCAGCGACTCCGATTGAGTCGTTAATAGTTTTTTCACCACTAGGAATTAAGTTCTCAAGATTTTGTTGATACGGAAAAATTTGTTCAATTTCGGTAGCAATTTGTACCATAGTTTGAACTGCTTCTACCCCGAACTCACCAACTGCAGTCTCACCGCTCAGCATAATAGCATCAGATCCATCTAAAATAGCGTTTGCAACGTCAGATGCTTCTGCTCTCGTTGGACGTGGGTTTGAAATCATAGACTCAAGCATATGGGTAGCCGTAATTACTGGTTTTCCAAAGAAGTTGGTACGCTGAA
>CAUUFL010000046.1:0-4718 GCA_963544545.1 uncultured Acholeplasmataceae bacterium | reverse complement strand
GACTTCGTGTTTGACGAAGATATATTTGCCGAAACTGAATACACCAGTGACATCTATACAATTTATACTTTACTTAAAAACTTTGAAGTTGAGCAAGGTTTGCCAACTATAAACGAGTGTTACGAAAGAACAACTCGTTTAGTTGATAAACTGAAAACTCTTGGTGCAAACATTTATAACTACTACTACAAGTTAGTCAACGCCAAAGAAGAAATTTCGGTAGACGAAGTCTTAGACCAACTGCTGCATGATTACAAAAACAACTTCTTTGACAAGTCCTACTACTTACTTAAAACCACTGAGTCTATTCCTAAATACAAGGTCTATATTCTTAAATACTTAAGAGATATTTTGTCCTCAGACCCAATTATGGAAAAGTTGGCAGACCAACTAGTTGAACTTAAAAAAAGAGCCGAGTTTACCAAAGAGTTTGCTTTTCAAGTCTTAGAGCACAGAATCCAGGCAATTCGCGACTATTTTACTTCGCTTGAAAACTTAATTTCTGAAATTGACATTAGAAACGAACGCTATATTGGTGCAACTACCGCTAAGTTCTTGTATTTAACTAACCGTTCGGACGATATTGAAGGTATCTTTAACCGTGCTTTTGACTTAATTTTAAACGAACCTAACCGAGAAATAGACACCACTAAAATCTTTAACTTAATTCAAGCACGCAACCTAGACAACGAGTCTCTTTACAAAGAACGAGTTCTCAGAACTGAGGCTAAAGCCGCCGAGATGGAACTAGACGCTGAGTTTCCATTTGAAAAATACGAATTAGTTCAAGCATCAATGCTGAAACAAACTGATTTTGGAATGACTGAAATCGATAAATACGTGCAATTTCACTTAGCAGGACGCCCTGAAATGCAGGCCAAAACCTTGCCGCTTTCAACCGAAGTTGAATACGTTAAGTTAATTTTAATTTTTTTGTATTCCAACTCTAGTCAAGTTCACTTCCGAGTGGAGCTGGGTGATGAAAAAGTAGACATCAACGGCATTCGCTTTAAAGACTTTAAAATCTATAAAAAGAGGTAAAAAATGGCAGAAAAACTAACTAAGGC
This sequence comes from uncultured Acholeplasmataceae bacterium, assembly GCA_963544545.1. Classification (GTDB taxonomy): domain Bacteria; phylum Bacillota_I; class Bacilli_A; order Acholeplasmatales; family Acholeplasmataceae; genus CALISC01. Next base: position 3,651 of record CAUUFL010000046.1, on the reverse strand, counting down.
AAAAGAATTTATGCAAGAATATGAAAAACTCAAAGAAGGCGAACGCCATGAAATTACCCGAGTTATTAACAAACTTCTCCAAGTTAACTTCATAACTTGTCAAAAGGCAGTAGATAAAAACGACTATCTATTTATTTTGGAAAACAAGGAAGTAATTAGCGCTTTGCTTGCCCTGCTTGACTTTTCTTTGGAAATCAAAAGGGAAGCCGAAACACTTTTTATTGTAAATACTTCTGGCTACAACCGTTTAAGACTTAAGAAAAACGACACTGTAGTTCTGCTTATTTTAAGAATTCTTTTCCAAAGAGCCTTGGAAACCGCGACAATTTCTCAAGACATTGAAATTGAGTTAAAGCAAGTGCACGATGAACTTGCCAGAATCGGGTTTTTAGACAAAAGAATTTCCAAAAAAGAACTAAGACCGGTTCTCCAAACCTTTAAATCATACAACTTAATTGACTTTAAAGACCCTGATTTGCCAGATAGTTCAACAATTCGTATCTATAAAAGCATTTTATACGTAATTAACATCCAAGAGTTAAAGAACTTAACGATGGCTTTAGATGAACACACAGGTAATGTAAATGAAGAAGTTAACTAAAATTAAAATTATTAACTGGCACACCTTTCAAAACGTCACTCTAGACATTAAAGACAACATCCTTTTAAGTGGAGAAAATGGCTCTGGTAAGTCAACGCTACTAGACGCCATGCAGTATGTTTTGGTGGGAGGCCGTCAAAACGCGCACTTTAATATCGCGGCAACCCCTGAGGCTAAGCGTACACTTGAGGGCTATATTCGCGGTAAATTAGGTGGTGAAAACAAGCAGTTTATCAGACCAGGCGACGTAATTACTCATATTGCTCTTGAGTTTTTTGACACTAGAGACGAAAAATACTCAATTATTGGGGTAGTTATAGACCTACCACAAAGCTCTTCGCTTAAAGAGCGTTTTTACCGTATTAAAAACACGCGAATTGACGATGCAATGTACATTGAAGATAAGCGTCCACGTAACTTTAAGTCAATGCGCGACTACCTGGACGGAGCCCAGATTAAGTTTGAAGCATTTGACACCAACAAACAATACAAAGAAGCGCTTTCTGTATTTCTTGGAATTGATGGCCTAAAATATAGCAAACTGCTTCCCAAAGCCCTTGCTTTCAAGCCAATTGACCTACAGAGTTTCATTTTTGAGTTCCTGCTTGACAACACACAAGTTAACATTTCTTCGCTTAAAAACAACGTTGCTGAACTTAAAAAAATAGAGGCAGAAATTAAAAAAGACCGCGAAAAAATCGAGGCTCTTGAAAAAATCCGTGTTTCTTCTGCCGAAATTAAAGCAGAAAAAGACGAAATCGCTGCCAACGACATTACAAAAAAAATCACTGAACTTAATTCAAAAGAAGCAATTATTAAGCAATGCAGTTTAGAAAAACAACAAAATACTGCTCTGCTTTCAGAAATTTTGGACCAAATCACTGAACTAAAGACCCAAATTTTGGCCAAAGAAGAGACAATTAAAAACTTAGACCGTGCTCGTGGATCTAACTCACTTGCCCAAACTCTAGACGGAATTTCTCGCGAAATTCAGCGTACAAATACCCAAATTGAAGCCGAAAAAATCAAAGCTAAAGACCTTGAAAACTCACTAATTCAGGAACTAGCAACTACTCAAGAACTGGCAAAACGCATCAAAACTAACGAAATTTTAAAGAATTTCGCCAAAATGCACAGCCAAACTGCCTTTAAAGACATTGCTAAAGTCAAGGAAAACTTAGAGGCTATCGCTGAGTTTAAAGAATTGCTGATAGAAGGCGCAAACGCCCGAATTTATAAACTAAACGAACAGTCTGAAGCAATTCGCAAAGAAATTGCTCAACTTAAAGAAGAGCACTACAATCTTGAGCGAAACATCAAGATGTATCCACCGCAAACTACTGCCTTAGTTGAAAAAATTAATGAAAAACTCAGTCAAAAATACCATCGTGAGTTTAATTTCCGCCCGCTTTGTGATTTAATTGAAGTTAACGACGAAACTTGGCGAAATGTCGCTGAGGGTTATATTGGTAGAAACAAGTTCAACATCATCGTGGACCCTGAGTATTTTGACGACGCACTAGAGGTCTACAACGAAGTTAGAACTACTTTAAATATTTTTGGAGTTGGTTTGGTCAATACCGGCAAAATCCCGCAAACCCAAACTGCCGACGACTCACTTGCTGGCAAAATTGACACCAGCCACACCTATGCTCGCGCTTACATTAACATGCTTTACAACAATGTAATTTGCGTTGCTACACCAAAAGAACTTAAGAACTTCAGCCGCTCTGTTGAGCCACTTGGAATGACTTACTCAAACTACACCGCCTCTCAACTAAACCCACAATCTTGGGCAAGAAAACAAATCGGTATCACTGGTAACACTAAACAAAAAGAAATTATTTTAAGGGAAATTGAGCAAAAAACGCAAAATCTTGCCACAATTTCTAAAGAAATTGGTGAAACTACTTATACTCGTCAACTTGCTGAACGCCTAGCGGCTGCCCGAATTATTCAAGAAAACCGTTTTTCTGCAAACGACAATATCAAGATTTTTACAGGCAAAATCCAAGAATTACAGGCTCAAAAAGAAAACCTAGCAAAAGGCACTGACATTAAAGAAATTGAGGCCCAAATTGACAAAGCAGAAAGCGAACGCAGCCAAATTCTTACTCAACATGAGGAGTTAATTACTCGCCGTGGTAGACTTGAGCAAGTTCTGCAAGACGTTGAAGTTCGCCGCAACCAAACCGAAGAAACTCAAGCGGTTTATAAACAAGAACTGGAAGAACTTAAGATTAACAACCCAGAACTGCTTAGTGCTGCAAACACTAAATACAGTGCACTGCTTAAACGACACGAAGATCCAACTAAGATAATTGAAGTTCTTGAAAGCAGCCAAACTAAACTCGCAAACTCAGTTTCAAGACAAAGTGTAATGGTTTTAAAACTGATGTCTGACTACTGCTTAATATACAGTTTTGCAAAAGAACCGCTTATCGAAAACTTAACGGCATTTGAGGCTGAGCAAAACGAAATTAAGAACCATAATTTAATAGTATACGAGCAAAAAGCCAAGGAACTAAGAGACTCAGCAGAAACTACATTTAAAGAAGAGTTTGTAAATAAACTTGCCTCTTCAATTGAGCAGGCTAAACAACAAATTGATGACCTGAATGTTGCACTTCAAGGTAAACGTTTTGGTAAAGATACCTATAAACTAATTTACAAGGCCGCTGAAGACCCTGACTTTGAAAGATACTACAATCTACTTACTCGCAACCATGAGTTAAACAACACGCTATTTCAAGATAACTTAAACAAAACTCAAATTACAATTTTAGATGATTTGTTTAGACAAATTTCGTCAACTGACCCTGCGATGGAAAAAACTGCCGCAAGATTACTTGATTACCGCAATTACATGAAATATGACATTGAAATTACGTCTGAAGACAACGTAGTTTCGCTTTTTTCCAAAGTTTCTCGCGAAAAATCAGGTGGAGAGACCCAAGTTCCTTTCTATATAGTAATTGCGGCTTCCTTCCAACAATTGCTTTCAAGAAATAGAGGTGCAGGATCTGGCTGTCTTGTACTGTTTGAAGAGG